>CANRMO010000106.1 GCA_947631755.1 uncultured Lachnospiraceae bacterium
AGATGGATAGGGATAATGTGTGTGATGGCGGGCTGCGCCGGGGTCGGTATCTGGTACAGTATTTTGTACGCAAAGCGATGCCGGAATCTGCAGAATTGCCAGAAAGCAATCGGTATTCTTGAGGGGGAGATCTCCTTTGGCCGGACACCTCTTCCGGATGCGTTCCGTGAGATGGCTCTGCGGACGGGGGGAGCAGTGTCTGTTTTCTTCGATACTGTCTCAAAGAGGCTCTGTGCGGGGACAGGCCGGATGGACGAGATCTGGCGGGAGACGCTGCGCGAGGTCATGACGGATGGCGAGATGGGAAGAGAGGATATCCGGGAGCTGGAGGAGTTTGGCAATACGCTGGGATACCTGGACAGTGAGATGCAGCTTGAATCCATCCGGTTATACCGGCAGAGGCTGGATCACAGCCTTAAGTCCTGGGAAAAAGAGAGAGAGAAGAGGACAAGGCTGTATCCTGCGCTGGGAATTGTCTGCGGCGTTCTGATCTGCCTGCTGATCCTTTAGTGGGCGGCGGCAGATGGCCGGCCGCGCAAAGATTTGTGCCTGCGCTGCACCACAAATCTGGCATAATTAACCCGTTCTCTGAAAGGAAAGAATGAGCAGCGCAGAAATGAGTTGAAGATGGAGATAACGATTATTTTCAGAATTGCTCTGGTAGGGATACTTGTGACAATACTGAATCAGATTTTAAAGCAGTCGGGAAGAGAGGAACAGGCTTTTCTTGTCAGCCTTGCAGGGCTCTTGCTCGTTCTCTTCTGGATCATTCCCTACATAGCAGAATTATTTGACACAATTGAAGATTTGTTTTCGATATAGGGGGATGAGGTATGCTGAAAATCGCATTGTTTGGAATGGCAGCATTGTTTTTGTCCATGTTTGCAGGGAGTATCCGGCGGGAATACGGTTTTCTGGTGGCAGTGTGCACCTCCTTTCTGATCTTTTCCTACGGACTGGACAAGATTTCGCTGATGATCCAGGAGATCCGCGCATTTGAGTCTATGGCTGGCATAGACGGCGCCTATATCCGCATTTTGCTGAAAATGGCTGGCATCGCCTATCTGAGCCAACTGGCGGTAAGCCTCTGCCGGGATGCGGGACAGGGCGCCATGGCGGGGCAGATCGGATTTGCGGGGAAGATCAGCATGCTGATCGTCAGTCTCCCGGTGCTGAAAACATTAGTAGAGACGATTGGGGATATCTTGGTATGAAAAGGATATGGTTTGCCGTTTTGTTCGTTCTGCCACTGCTCATTCCTATCCCGGCCCGGGCAGAGGAGGCATGGGAGGACAGCATTTCACTGGATGAGGTCCAGGACACATTTGACAGGCTGAGAGGGGACGGCAGTGAATTTTCCATTCAGGATTATGTCTCTTCTGTCATGGCGGGGGAGGAGAGTTTTTCCATGAAAGAAATGTCCGGCCAGGTGGCCAGGCAGGTGATCGGCCAGATGACAGAGCAGAAAGACACCTTTATAAAAATACTGGCCCTCGGGGTGCTGGCCGGTATATTTGTCAATTTTTCCGGCACGATCGGAGATCACAGCCTGGGGGAGACGGGGTTTTACATCACCTACCTCCTCTTATTTGCGACTGTGACGGCCGGTTTTTTCACCGCTTATCAGGTGGCCCGGGAGACTATGGATAACCTGCTGTCCTTTATGAAAGCGCTCGTGCCCTCGTTTTCCCTGGCGCTGTGTGTCGGCACCGGGAGTGGGACGTCCCTCGCCTACTATGAGACGATGCTGATCATAATGGGTTTTATGGAATCGTTAATGACGTATTTTCTTCTCCCAGGCGTCCAGGTTTATTTTTTTCTCAGTATGCTGGATATGCTGTCGGACAACCATTTCTCAAAATTGCGGGAACTGGTGCGCACATTTCTCCGGTGGTGTATCAAAATACTGTTCGGCATAATGATCGGATACCAGGGGATACAGGGGATGCTGCTGCCAGTGCTGGACAGGCTGAAATACAACACGGCATGGCAGACGGCGAAAGGGATGCCTGGGGTGGGCAATGCGGTGGGGAGTATGGCGGACACGGTTGTGGGCAGCAGTCTCCTCCTCAAGAGTGCGGTGGGGGTCGGGGGGATGGTGTGCATTCTGATCCTGTGCTGTTACCCCCTCATTAAACTGGTCGTCTTTATGGGGATGTACCAGATCGGCAGCGCGGTTTTGCAGCCGGTCAGTGACAGGCGGATGGTGGCGGCGATGCAGTCTGCGGCGGAGAGCGGAAAACTTCTCCTGGGATATGTGTTTTCCGGGTCTATGCTCTTTCTTTTTTCCATTCTTATTGTTTTGCTGTGCACGAATTGCCTGAGCTGAAAATTAAAATAGTGCAGAAATGGAGGATGAGTGATGCGGGAATTGTTGGCGGTGGTCCAGCGCGTAACGGTGTTCCTATTGATCGCTACACTGTTTTTTGATTTATTTTCCGGGACGGAATACAAAAAATATTTTCAGTACACAGCGGGATTGATCGTCATTCTGATGATTCTGGCCCCAGTCCTGGATGTTTTGCAAAAGGGGATCCATCCGGGAAAGATAACGTATGGGGAAGAAATCCGTGAGCAGGTGGAAAGGCAGGAAGAGAAGATAATGGAGCTGGAACAATCTTATGAGAGATCGGTATGGGGGGAAGAGAATGGGCATTAAGGCAGATGGAATGAAGAAAATGATACAGAAGGCGGGGCCTCTCCGGCTGGGGGCGGTGGTGCTGTGCGGTGTGATCCTCCTGATGCTCTCCACCGGGGCGCTGGAGAAGGAGGAGAGTAAAGTGGAGCCGGAGAGCGGGGACGAGACGGCGCAGACCGACCTTGTCCTTTACCGGCGCCAGATGGAGGAGGAGCTGGTGGAACTTCTGAGACAGGTGGAGGGGGTCGGGCGGGTAGAGGTCATGATTACGCTCAAGGCCTCAAATGAAAAAGTGACGCTCAAGGACAATACAGATAAGGGTGACAGCCTCACCGAGGAGACGGTACTGATCGAGGACAGCGACCGGAATTCTTCGCCCTATGTCCTGCAGGAAAAGGAGCCGGAACTGGAGGGGGTTGTGGTTGTGTGTGAAGGGGGGGACGACGCATCTGTAAAAAGAGAAATTACCGGGGCTGTGAGTGCATTATTTCAAATTGAAAGTCATAAAATAAAAGTAATGAAGAGTAAGGAGGCAAAGGAGTGAAAAAGCTTTTGCGAAAAAATCAGATTATCATTACGGCACTGGTTGCCATGGTGGCGCTGGCCGGGTACTTAAGCATGACAGAAAAGGATGAACTCAGTATGACCGCGTCCAATGAATCGGTCAGTGATGATGAGGTGGCGGACATCTCGGAGGAGGATATCGTCCTCGACGGGGATGGCTCTGTCAGTGGCGTAAGCGTATCCGCAGTCGATGCCTCGGAGGAGGCGGTGGCGGATTCCGGCGATGTGGCCTCAAGGGAAAACGCCGGGGAGGCAGTTCTCGTCAGCAATATGGTGGGAAACAGTTATTTTGAGGAGGCAAAACTGTCCAGGGAACAGACGAGAGCACAGAATAAGGAGACACTGACGGCGCTTGTCAACAATGAGAATGCGAGCAGTGCACAGAAGGAAAAAGCCATGAATGAGATTATGGAGATGACGAAGGCCAGTGAGATGGAGAGTGCCACGGAAAATCTCCTGGCGGCAAAAGGATTTGACGATGTTGTCGTCACTATACTGGACGAGAGTGTGGACGTTGTCGTCAACGCAGAGGATCTGACGGAGCAGCAGATCGTCCAGATTGCGGATATTGTGAAACGTAAGACAGAAGTCAGCGCGGATAAAATTGTTATTTCACCTGTTGGCAAAAAGAAATAAATCTGCTATACTATACGTATATGCCTGTTATTAAGGGGTAAGGATAAGAATGAAGACATAGATAGGAGGTACGAAAGTCATGACAGACGCAAAGCGAGGGGTACTTGACCAGGGTTCCGGTGTAGGGGAAGTTCAGATCGCAAACGAGGTTGTCTCAAGCATTGCCGGCATTTCCGCTTCTGAGGTGGAAGGCGTAGAGTCTATGGCGGGAGGATTTACCACAGGGATCGTCGGGAGATTCGGGGCAAAAAATTTGTCAAAAGGCGTGAAAGTTGTTGTCACGGATGATACGGCAGCAGTGGATCTGGCGATCAATATGAAATATGGCTACAGTATACCAGAGACCTGCGCCCAGGTGCAGGATAAGGTGACGCAGGCGATCAATTCCATGACCGGTTTGAAAGTCGGAAAGGTAAATGTCCGCATTGCAGGCGTCAGTCTGGAAGAACAGGAATAAGAGGATTCGGAGATTATGACACGACATGAGATGCGGGAGGTTGTTTTCTGCCTGATGTTCCAGCATGAGTTCTATCCTGCAGAGGAGTTCGGTGAGCAGAGGGACAATTATCTGGGCAGCCAGAAGATGACAGGGAAAGAGAGGCAGGAAGTTCTCGATAAGATGGCGCAGGCGATCGGGCATCTGCCGGAGATCGATGAGAAGATTTCTGCCTGTTCGAAAGGGTGGAAGATCGACCGGATCGCCAAAGCAGAATTGGCGATACTGCGCCTTGCTGTTTACGAGGCGGTGTACGATGACAGCGTGCCGGTGGGCGTTGCGTTAAATGAGGCTGTGGAGCTGGCAAAGCAGTACGGAGAGGACAACGGGCCCTCTTTTGTCAATGGAATATTGGGGAAGATTGTAAATGAATAGAGGAAAAGTATATTCCGTCTCTTCCGTCAATCAGTATATTAAAAATATGTTTTCCAACGAATATGCCCTGTCGGTTGTATTTGTAAAAGGCGAGATATCCAATTGCAAATATCATAGTTCCGGGCATATTTATTTTACGATCAAAGATGAGGGCTCCCAGCTGGCCTGTGTGATGTTTCGCGGGGACAGAAACGGCCTGGATTTTCAGATGGAAAACGGACAGGAGATTGTGGTCGGCGGCTCAATCAATGTGTATGAGCGGGACGGGAAATATCAGTTGTACGCGAAGAAGATTGTTCTGGCGGGGGACGGGTATCTGTCAGAGCAGTATGAAAAATTGAAGAAAAAACTGCAGCGGGCGGGATATTTTGATGAGAACCGGAAACTCCCGATCCCCAGATATGCGAAACGGATCGGGATTGTTACGGCAAAGACCGGTGCGGCTATCCAGGATATGATCCACATCTCAGCCAGGAGAAATCCTTTTGTGCAGCTTATCTTATATCCGGCGAAAGTTCAGGGCGAGGGGGCGGCGGAGACGATCGTTCGCGGCATCCGGTATCTGGATGAACTGGGGGTGGACGTACTCATCATAGGACGGGGCGGCGGCTCTATGGAGGATTTGTGGGCCTTTAATGAGGAAATTGTGGCGGATGCAGTCTTTGAGTGCCGGACGCCGGTGATCTCGGCGGTGGGCCACGAGACAGATTTCACGATTACTGATTTTGTGGCAGATCTGCGCGCGCCGACTCCCTCGGCGGCGGCGGAGCTGGCGGTCTATGATGTGAGGCAGGTGTTGTCCGCACTGTATGACTGTGAGGACCGGATGGCGAGAGCCATGCTGCAGCGGGTGGAGACATACCGGGGACAGCTGGATCACTGGGAGAGCCGTCTTAAAATGTTGAATCCATTGAATCAGGCAAGGGAAAAGCGGCAGAGGATGATGGATCTGGAGGACAGGCTGACCGTCTTTGTGCAGCAGATCATAAAGGACAAAAAACATGAGTTTGCTATGCTGGCGGGGAGGCTTGACAGCGTGAGCCCTTTAAAAAAACTGGAGAGCGGCTATGCGTTTGTCAGCGACGGTGCAGATAAGATGGTCAATTCTGTGGAAGAAGTGAGGGCAGGGGACTCCCTGCACATAACTATGCTGGACGGTACGCTGGAGGCAGAGGTCACCGATGTTGTGAGACGGAATTGGAGGAAATGATGGAACTCGAAGAGATTATGGACAAGCTGGAGGAGACAGTGCGCAGGATGGAACAGGAAAAGCTTTCCCTGGAGGAATCCTATGCGTGTTTTTCCGAGGGCATGGAGTATGTCAAAAAGGGCAATGAGGCCATTGACCAGGTGGAGAAAAAAATACAGGTTTTGATGGAGAGCGGGGAAGAAGAGAATGAATGAGGAGCTGCTGAGAGAGAAGATCCGGGATGTGGAGGACGGTTTTGCCGCCTATCTGCCGGAGGCCCGGGGATATCAGAAGACGGTCCTTGAGGCTATGAATTACAGTGTGCAGGCGGGGGGAAAACGGCTGCGCCCTTTGTTTATGCAGACGATGTATGCCCTTTTTGGGGGGGCGGATGAACGGGCACTGCGCCCTTTTATGATGGCTATTGAGATGATACATACGTACTCTCTTGTGCACGATGATCTCCCGGCTATGGACAACGATGACTACCGCCGGGGCCGCCTGACGACCCACAAAAAATATGGGGAGGATATGGGGATCCTGACAGGGGATGCTCTGTTAAATGCCGCGTATGAGACAGCGTTTCTGGCGTTTGACAGCGGGACAGACAGCGGCAGGATCGGGAGAGCCCTCCAGGTGTTGGGGCGGAAATCCGGGATCTATGGCATGGTCGGAGGCCAGGTGGCGGATGTGGAGAATAACGGTCGGTTTGTGGATGAGCAGATGCTTTATTTTGTCCATAAACACAAGACGGCTGCACTGATCGAGTGCTGTTTTATGGTGGGCGCGATCCTGGCGGGGGCTGGCGAAGAAGAGGTCAGGACGGCGGAGTCTATCGGGACAGATATTGGCCTGGCTTTTCAGATCCAGGATGATATTCTGGATGTCGTGGGAGATGAGGAGCGGATCGGCAAGCCGGTACACAGCGACGAAAAAAATGAGAAAACGACATATGTTTCCCTGTATGGACTTGAAAAAAGCAGGGAACTGGTAAGGCAGTACACAGAGAGCGGCCTGTCCTCTTTAAGGGGGCTCAGGGCCCAGGATGAGGCGGCCAGAGCGTTTTTGCTTGAATTGCTGGCGTCACTCATAGAAAGAGAAAATTGACATTTAATTAAATGCAGATTATATAAAATATTAAACGAGGATTAAACAGTGGGTAAATTACTGGATCAGATTATAAAAGAAAACGACATAAAAAATATTTCTCCGGAGGACTACAAAGCACTGGCGAAAGAGATCCGTGTCAGGCTGGTGAGGAGTGTGAGCCGGACAGGCGGCCATCTGGCTTCCAATCTGGGCGTTGTGGAGCTGACGATGGCGCTCCATCTCTGCCTGGACTTTCCGAAAGACAAGCTGGTGTGGGATGTGGGCCACCAGTCCTATGTGCACAAGCTTTTGACCGGGAGGACGGATGTGTTTGATACGCTCCGGTGCATGGAGGGGATCAGTGGATTTCCGAAAATAAAAGAAAATCCAGCGGATACATTTGATACCGGGCACAGCTCAACATCTATCTCTGTGGCTCTTGGACTGGCCAAGGCCAGAGATCTCCAGGAGACGGATGAGAAAGTGTTTGCTGTGATCGGGGATGGCTCCCTCACGGGGGGCATGGCGTATGAGGCGCTGAATAATGCCGCCCAGATGCACTCCAATATCGTGGTGGTGCTCAATGACAACAATATGTCTATCGCCAGAAATGTCGGCGCTATGTCCAATTATCTGGGGAAGATCCGGACGAACCAGAAGTACCGGAACTTAAAGATCAATGTGGAAAACGCGCTGGATCAGATACCGAATCTCGGCCGCCCCATTGCAAGGCGGATCAAAAAGACAAAAGATTCCCTGAAATCCTTTCTCATACCCGGCATGCTCTTTGAGGATATGGGACTGATCTATATCGGGCCGGTGAACGGGCACGATATCAGAGAGATGGTGACCGCCTTTAACACGGCCTCGAAAATACAGGACCAGCCGGTCCTTGTACACGTCCTCACGAAAAAGGGAAAGGGATACCGCCCGGCGGAACAGAAACCAGATGTGTTCCACGGAGTGGGGGCATTTGATGTGAAGAGCGGGAAGCCAGAGGAGGAGACGGACGCTACATACACAAGTGTGTTCGGAAAGTGGCTCTGCGACAGGGCAGAGAAATATCCAGATATGGTCTCTGTCTGTGCCGCT
>CANRMO010000107.1 GCA_947631755.1 uncultured Lachnospiraceae bacterium
CATTAGCTCAGGTGGTAGAGCACTTGACTTTTAATCAAGTTGTCCGGGGTTCGAGTCCCCGATGCCTCATGGAGAAAGGAAACATCAGAGTTCTGGTGTTTCTTTTTTGTTCTTCTCTGGACAGGTTCCGGGCACTTTTCAAGTTGATTTATCAGACGGAAGATGATAGAATAATCTTATATCCAATGAGAGGAGGAGAGCACATGAAGACATACAATCATTTATTTGAAAATATGGAATTGTTGCATGAATTTATAGATGAGTTCTCATTAAAAGTGACAGATAATGTGCTGGTACGGATTCATAGTGCTATCCACACGAAAGACCAGATAGAAGAGTTGGCCGGTGAGATACAGCGGATACTGCCGCTGGCCCAGATCATAGGATGCAGCACCATGCAGGTGATATGCGAGGGAAAGTTATATCCGTCTTCGTGTCTCATTTCGATTACAGTTTTTGAAAGGGCGCAGGTCCAGACAGCGAGAATGAACTGCATGGACAGTTTAAGACAGTGGAAATCCGGAAGAGAATTGGCTATGGAAATGGCGAGGAATATCATTTTTGGCAGGGAGGGATTTCTGCTGATTTTTTTTCCGCTTGCTTATAGTAAAATAGAAGATTTTGTGGATACGGTAAATAAATCCGGGATTCAGGTAAAAATGCTGGGGGGAGCCGCTTATCTCGAAGATGAGGAGGGGACTGCCAGCACGGAACTCGCCTATGTACTCGAGGGGAGTGAAACTTCCATGACGGATGCGGTCATGGCATTTATCACGGATAAAGATCTCAGTATCTACGGGGAATATGTCTGTGGAGTGGAGGCAGTGGGAAAGAAGAGCAGGATCAGCAGCCATGGATGTTATATTGATAAAGTAGACGGCATGGACGGTGCAGAGTGGTATGCTAATCTTCTCGACAAAGAGACATTGAAAAACGACCCGGAGATTTCTCATATATTTCCGATTGTAAAGAGAGATGAGAGAGGGATTGCCTATTACGTTGATTATGTGACAGAAAATATACGGATAGAGCAGAGTTCAAATTTTTCAGAGGAGATAAGGTATCGTCTGAAGTCATATGGGGAAATAAAAGATGGGAGCTATGTATCCATAGGATATTTTCATCCAAAGAAAATATATGATCAGGTCAAGGAATTGTTTGAGAATGTGGGGAAAGTGCCTACGGAGACAGTTTTTGCCTATGACTGTAACTCGCGTGCAAGTCTTTTACATAATTGTGCTAAATGGGAAATCGCAAATTTTTACACAACAAATATCAGTGGGGCTCTGCTGTCAGGGGAGATTTCATTTGAAAATGAATGCAATGTTTATGCAAATTATACATTTGTCATGGCCGCTCTGTCTGAAAATAAAGATTCGCGTGTGATCCTTCGGGAGCGCGAATTGCATAATATGTCGGAACTCCAGCAGGATAATGTCCAGATGTTGAATTACCTTCTGGTAAATGCCAACAATCATTTGAATAAAGAGCTGCAGGAACAGCAGGATCGGATGCAGGAGGCAATGTTTTTTAATTATGCTGTAGGTGTAGACAATCAGTTAAAGTACCTGTATGACAAGAAAAAGCTCAATCTGGATAAATTGGCGCTCTTTGTTATGAATAATGAGCGGATGGTCAAAATTTTTTGCGGTATTACAAATACATACAGTGTTCTCAGAACAGCTTATCAGAAAATAAAGAAATATTATCTTGTGAGAGGATTACATCTTTACAGTTATGAGGATACATCTATTCTGATCGCTGCAGATGAGAGGGTTGCCAAATCGGAATTTACTGAGAAAATTAAGAGTGTGCAAAATTATTTGAACAGTATCTCCTGTGATGAGGTGTCATTTGAATACATTGCCGCTATGGTGTACGGAAAAATTGATTCTATCGCCCGGGTTGAGGCTGGGGTACAGTATGCCAGGGCCAATAAGATATCATTTGTGATCCCGGATGAGATCAATGAATCAAAAAGGGATATTGAAGAGATCCATATGGTGCGGGTGATCAAGGATGCACTGCTGAAAAAGAGAGTGGTTCCATTTTTCCAGGAAATTCACAGTAATAAAGGCAATTCGAAAAGAATGTATGAATCTCTGATGAGAATTTATGATGAGGATGGGATTCTTTATTATCCGGATCAGTTTCTGCCTGTGTCTAAGGAATATGATTTGTATGAGAGCCTGTCGGAATTGATGGTGGAGACAGTGATCAATATGTTCTGGGATGTTGATGTTGTTGTCACGATCAACCTGAATGTGCAGGACATCTATGACCGGAAGATGGTGCGAATGATCTTTGATAATATGCAGACTGTGCCGCGTCCCGGAAATTTTGTTTTTGAAATTGTGGAGAGCGAGGAGATCAAAGATTACGAATATATCCGAAAATTCGCTGAGAAAATCCATCAGCTGGGCGCAAAAGTGGCGATTGACGATTTTGGCAGTGGATTTTCTAATCTGCTCCATGTACTCCAGATTGAGGCAGATTATATCAAGATCGACGGGGAGATCATCCGCATGATCACAGAGGATTCCCACAGCCAGGAGTTTATCCGCATGATCAACAGCTGGTGTACAAGGAATAATCAGGAAGTGATTGCCGAGTTTGTGGAAAATGAGCAGATACAGAAAATTATGGAAGAAATAGGGGTTGCTCATTCTCAGGGATATTTTTATTCAAAACCTCACAGATGGGGCGACGAGGGGGAAGTGTAAGGGAGCGATGAAGATTGCGATCATTGAGGATGAAGGGCCGCACGCACAGCTGCTGGCCCTTTATCTTGGAAATTGGAGTAAACGGGCGCAGATCCACATTGTAGTCCGGATTTTTTCCAGCGCAGAGAGTTTCCTTTTTGCGTGGGAAAATGAAAAGGATTTTGATGTGCTGTTTGTAGATATCCAGATGAGAGGAATGAATGGAATGGATCTGGCAAAACGGGTGCGGAGGGAAAATGCCCGGGTTGCCATTATTTTTACCACAGGGATTACAGATTATATGGAAGAGGGGTATGAGGTAGAAGCTCTGCACTATCTTGTAAAACCTCTCGAAGAGGAGAAAGTCGCGGCATGCATGAGCCGGGTGGTGGAAAGGCAGACAGAAAAGAAGTGTATTCTTCTCCGCCAGGGAAACGAAATATGTAAGATGGAACTGGATCGGATCAATTATATAGAAGCTTGTGGCCATGGCTGTCTTGTGAGTGTGGCCGGAGGCGGAGAGAGGGTCTGTGAGACTTCAGACGGAATCTCACAGATAGAAAAGATGCTGCCGGATGATTTGTTTGTGAGGTGCCACCGCTCCTATCTCTGTGGAATTCACAATATACGTCATATTGACAGGACAGAGATTATTTTTGATGACGGAAGCAGGATCCCGGTCAGCCGGAGACTCAGAAATGAGGTAAATCAGTTGTTTATCCGTTATTACAGGCAATCCTGAGAGAAAGAGGTGAGTGGGCGAGTGAGGGATATTATAATGATTGTTTCGTGTGCTGCCGTGATTGCCGCGGCCGCGGCGTTAGTTATGGGTGTCCGGTTTATTATGAGACACTGGATTGACAGAAATACTTTACATTATCAGAGTGATCTTCTTGAAAAACATTGTGAGGAAGTGCAGAATATGTATCGGCAGACAAGGGGATGGCGGCATGATTACCGCGGACACATCCAGACGATGAAAGCATATCTCACAATGGGAAAATTGGAAGAGCTGTCGGATTATCTGAATGAGCTGGACAGGGATCTGACAACAGTAGATACTGTGGTCAAGACAGGGAATGTCATGATCGACGCCATACTGAACAGTAAGATTTCTCTTGCGAAACACCGCGAAATTGCGGTGGATGCCAAGGCCATCGTACCGAAAGAGCTGGATATGGGGATTTCTGACATTGATTTGAGCCTTATTATCGGAAATCTCATGGATAATGCCATGGAGGCATGTATGTCTATGAGAGAAAAAGATAAGCGGTTTATCCGGGTGTACATTGATATTCTGAAAGGGCAGCTCTACATCTATGTCATCAATTCTACGGAGGGCAGGAGAAAACGGGTTGGCAATGTGTATGAATCTACAAAATACGGTGGGTTTCATGGATTTGGCCTGATGCGGATTGACCGTGTGGTGAAACGCTGCCACGGATATCTGGAGAGACAGGATGAGGAGGGAGTTTTTGCCACAGAAATCATGCTGCCGCTGGGAAATATATAGGGGAAGTCCCGTTGCTTTTTCTCATCGCCCATGTTATACTTTCTGATAACAGGAAAGTTTGAATTTAATTATAAGGAGGAAGGCATTATTATGGAGGAAAAACTGGATGAGATTTTAAATATGGTAAAAGCAATGAAAGAGCAGCTGGACAGGCAGGATGAGCAAATTGAGTATATTGTGGCTCGTCTGAATCATATGCGCGACAAGGCACATGCAGAGAGGGAAAAACAGCCTGCATGGCCAAAGTAAAACTGTCTTTAAAGAATCGACATGGATTGGGAATACCACTCGTGCACGAACAAAACCGTTCGTGCACTTTTTTACTTTTTTCGGGGAGAGCGTGTTATACTATGCCTGTGTTTCCGATACAGGCAATCGTGAAAAAAAGAGGCAGCAGGGAGGTAGTTATGGAAAAACAAGTTCAGGTAAAACATTATTCGATTTTAAGCGATATTTTGTTTTATTTTTTCTATTTTAAAGAGAGAGATCCCCTTGTGCTGTGGTTCAGTGCGGCGGAGATTTTGTTCGGGGTGTTTGTTCCGCTCGTGGGTATTTATCTGCCAAAGATCGCGGTGGATCTTGTGACCGGGGGAGTCACAGTTGGACGGGCGGTCGCTGTTCTGGGCGGCTTTACTGTGCTGATGGTGCTGGTCCGCACGGCGCCGACGGTATTAAACATGGGGAAATATAATTATGTCAATGGAGCGAGGCCCAGTTTTCTGGGATTTTTATTTCTCAAGAGCCTGAGAATAAAATATGAGTATACAGAGAACAGGGAAATGCGCCGGATCTATATGAGAGCCTGCGACAATTTCAGTGGGGGCGACATGTCCTCCCCCTACCTTGCGGTTTCGGGGGTCGTAGATTTTCTGACTCACGGCATCTGTTTCTTTTTATATTCCGCGGTCATCGGCACGCTGAATATCTGGTTTTTATTCCTCATTATGATTTTCTCCTTTGTGAATTATGGGGTGGGGATGTACAGTGTCCGTTTTTACGACAGGATAAGGGATGAACAGGCCAGGGCTGAGAGACATTATTACTATGTCCGCCGGGCCATGGGAGATGCAAAGGCGGGAAAGGATATCCGCATTTTTAATATGAAATACTGGCTGGTGAGACAGCGGGATCTTGCCCTGGAAGAGATCCGGGGATTGCAGAGAAAGAGAAACCGTGTGGCATCTGTCAAGGAAAAGGTTGAGTTTTTGATTGCTGCGCTGCAAAATATTGTTGCTTATGGATTCCTGATCTACCAGGTGACAAAGGGCGTGATCAGTGTCAGTGATTTTGTGCTGTATTTTGGTGCAATTTCTGGCTTTTCGTCTTTTGTCACAGGAATCATGAACCAGATCCAGGTATTCCGGGACATGGCGAACCGGACAGATCCGGTGAGAACGTATCTGGATCTTCCGGAAGAGGATAAGACATCCGGCAGCAGAGAGACGGCGGAGCTGCCGGTACCTTTTAGCATAGAGTTTCGTGATGTGAGTTTTTCCTATCACTGCTGTGAGGAGGATGGGATGGAAGGAGAGAGGGGAGCCGCGGAGGACAAAGAGGTTTTCCACAAGCTGAACCTGAAGATAGAAGCGGGGGAGAAGCTGGCTCTTGTGGGAGAAAATGGAGCGGGAAAGACGACGCTTGTAAAACTTTTGTGCGGCATGTATGACCCGGATGAGGGACAGATTTTGATTAACGGCATTGACCGGAGTGAGTTTTCAAAAATGGATTATTACCGATTATTTTCTGTCGTTTTCCAGGAACAGTTAATTCTTCCCTTTACGATCGGGGAAAATCTTGCCATGGACCGGGCTGAGCGGATTGATGAGAAACGCGCCTGGGATGTGCTTGAGAAAGCGGGTCTGAAAGAGATATTTGAGAAGAAAAAGATAGGGTTAAAAACTTATATGACTAAAGTGCTGATGAGAGATGGGATTGAGTTTTCCGGGGGACAGCAGCAGCGTTTTCTGCTGGCGAGAGCTCTCTATAAGGACGGGCCAGTGCTGGTTCTGGATGAGCCGACTGCTGCGCTGGACCCTCTTGCTGAGAGTGAGGTATATGACAACTACAACCACTACAGCGGGGGAAAGACAGCCATTTTTATCTCCCACCGCATGGCGAGCACAAAATTTTCTGACCGGATTGTCATGCTGGAGGGCGGGGAAATCATTGAAATGGGGACTCATGAGGAGCTGATGGAGAGGAACGGAAAATATGCAGAGATGTTCCGGGTGCAGAGCAGTTATTATGATAAGGGGTGATTTTACATGAATGAGAGAGAAAAAATACCGATGAGGCAGCACATATCGAATGTGAGAAAATTATTGGGATTTGTTCGTGACATGGATGCCCATTATTTTCACATTTCCTGTGTCGTTCATCTGATTAATGTCATAGTGCCAAATATGATGCTGCTTCTGTCCGCTTATATACTGGACGGAATCGGCAGTGGGAAATCTTACCGGGAGATCATGACAGTGACGGTGGCAGTTATCGCGGTGGCCCTTGCGCTGAATTTTGTCGCCAGTACTGTCTGGAACCGCCTGGAGGTGCGCCGGGAGGTCATATTTTGGAAATATGACAGCAGCATTTATGTGAAAATGCTGGAGATGGATTTTTCTTTGCTGGACAGCCCGGAAATACGTGAGTTGAAAGATCGGATCTTTCGCGACACCAACTGGGGGTGTGGACTGAATAATGTCTTGTGGGATATCAATTCCATTTTGTATGGATTGTTTGATATCGTGAGTGCAGTCTTAGTGGGCGCGCCGGTTGTAGGGTATCTGCTCCATTCCGGGGAGTGGCGCGCACTTGTGGTGTTGGGGGTTATGATCTGTATTGTGCTGGCTCTGAAAAAATCACAGAAGTGGTTCAATAAAAAGAGGCATGACTATATGTTCCGCATGCTGAGAGATGAGGAAAAAGAGGAGGCTGCCACACTTGTGTGGGATTATGCTATGGGCGGGCTCTATTATTATGGAAATGGAAAGGACATACGTATTTACGGCAGTTATGATCTGATGAAACGCTGGACCATTGATCCGCTGTGGGGAAAGGCGAGGAGGAAGACAGAGAGAGACGGCGCTGTAGGTATGGCCGGCTTTTACAGTACAGATGAGTTTGGGCACGCACTGCTGGAGGGGGGAGCCTATCTGATTGTGACGATGATTGCTCTCGCCGGAGCGGTTGGCATTGGGAGCCTGATCCGGCTGGCCGGCGCTCTCGGCAGACTTTTTTCCGCTGTGTACCAGCTCTTTGGCAGCAGTTTGGCGGATTTAGTGGAGCGCGCTAAAATGCAGGCCAGCACAATTGAATTTCTCGAGGTCCGGGATGAGATGTACAAGGGGAAACTGCCGTTGGAGAAGCGCAGTGACAACCAGTATCAGATAGAGTTCCGTCATGTGTCCTTTAAATACCCTGGGACAGATCAGTATGCGCTGAAAGATTTTTCTATGAAGTTAAACATAGGGGAAAAACTGGCGATCGTAGGAATGAATGGCTCTGGCAAAACGACGATGATCAAACTGCTGTGCCGTCTGTACGACCCGGATGAGGGTGAGATTCTCCTGAACGGCGTGGATATCCGCAAATTCAAACACGAGGAATACAGCCGTCTCTTTTCTGTAGTTTTTCAGGATTATGTGCTGTTTCATTTTATGCTGGCTGAGAATGTGGCGACGGATGTGGAATATGACCGGGACAGGGTGATAAAATGTTTAGAAGATGCGGGATTTGGCGGGCGGCTGCGCGAACTTGAAAAGGGAGTGG
>CANRMO010000108.1 GCA_947631755.1 uncultured Lachnospiraceae bacterium
CCTTCCGTGCCGCCCCCGTCTTCTTTATCCGCATGAATAACATAGCTGATATAATAGCGGTCTGATCCCTCCCCGGCCAGCGCACCTGTCTTTTTTATGATAATCTGATCCGTCACGCGAAAGACGATCCTGTACTCACCAGCTTCTTTCGGCTCCGCCTCCTGATACACGCCGCCTTCCTTTTTCTCATATGAGACAAAATAATCCTTTCCTTCGGCCAGACTTTCCCCCTTGACCGCGACCGCGGGTTTCTGCACCTTTCCGTTATAGACTGCCGTGGTATATTCCGCACGGATAGCGTCATCCCACAAAATGTAAGGCGTTATCTCATAAGTACAGGTCAGGCTTCCCTGATATTTCCCCTTGGCGGTCGCCGTAACGGCAGCCGTCCCCGGGCGGTCCGTACCGCTGTATGTGATATCATAATCATTGGCCTCCGAGAGACAGTATCTCTTTCCATTCTCATCATACCAATACACCTTTGCCCCGGCAGTTACCGGAGAAAAATTGTATCCAAATTCCTGCGACTGGAGCAGCTCCATGTTGTCACCCAGAATTTGAAACTCTTTCTCATTCCACACACATGGCTTGATATCATACTCTTTCGTGACAGAACCTTTATAATTTCTTTTACCGGTTATCACTGCTCTCGCCCTGCCGATTTTATCAAAATCATAATATGCTACACTGTAATCCTGCGAATTGAGGCCTAAATCCACTTCCGGCTTGTAGTATTTCGTATCCGGCCTCCATGTAAAACTTGTCTGGGACAATCTCACTTCCCGGCCGGAGATATCTGCCTGCACAACTTTAAAATACCGGGTGGCCTCCCCCATATAATCGCCAATTCCCTCTACCTTATAGCTGGCGTCCACATAAGTCGTGAGCTCCTTATTATGCCGGTACTCTACGATCCGGAAATCCTTTCCACATTCCAGCTTTTTATCCCCGTGGCAAATCTCCGGTATCGGGCAGACACCGGCTTCATCGTAGGGCTGATCCTCCAACGGCTGGAAAGTGAGGCGGGAAATCACATACCTTCTGGACACCTCCTGCATCCTATGGCAATAGGCATGCTCCTCATCTTCCTGGTTAAAGGTATACTCTGTTCCGTTTATGTTCTTTTTCCCCTGAAGCTTCCTGCGATTTTGATAATAATAGGCATACCGCGTTACGATTTCTGCCGATCCGTCCTCATTCATCTCTGGAATATCGACCGTATGCAGGCCATTTTCCATCACATATCTGCCATTTTCATCTGTCTCACTCTCTATAACCGGCTCGCCAAAACGGTTTCTCCGGTAGATTCCCAGCTTCCCCTCACTGTCAAAATCATAATAATCCAGCAGCAGAATAGTCTCCCCGCCCCATTTATAGCAGTTGTCTCTGCGCACGGCCTCACAATCAAGATAAACCATCGTCTTATCCATGGTCTCATATCCCTCGATAAAAGCATGCTGAAAACAGCCAGCTTTCCCCAGGATTCCGCTGTTCATCGGGTCACAAAAAAACCACTCGTCTCCCGCCTTTACAAGATTATCTCCATGGTCTACAAAAAGACTGTCTCCGATATCCATATTCAGGGAACACGCCAGCCGAAAACAGGGAAGCCCTGCCATCACACACATATCCCGGTACAAAAGGGAAATCCCATCACATGTTCCCTCTCCTGCCTTCAGCACATAAGCGCTGTTTACATTGGCCGCACCATGATCAACCGATTTCACATTTCTTTTTATATACAAAAGTATTGCCTGTGCCTTTGCTTTATCTGACAGATTCGCCGGATCCTCCTCCGACAAAGAGATACCGGCAGACTCAAACGCCGTAAGTATAAGACTGCCTTCCTCATCATGTATGTATTCCCAGTCTAAGGCTGTATTTACCGCCTCCTGGATCAGCTTCTCATCCTCTGCATTAAAGTTTGTGTCATTCCATACATAATTTTTATCTTCCAATAAGGCTCCGGCATATTTTATGGCCTTATCCTCTAATTTCTTTTGGTAAGCGGATACAAATTCACGGTGTTCTTCGCTCTCTGGTTCGCTTCCGGTTTTTTCATGGTACAGGATATTGTCATAAAAACCTGCCTGCAGATTATACTCCTTTCCATCCTTTTCCACCCTTCCCCGCAGGAACACGCCACACACCGCATAGCTTATATAGGTCTCCATTGTCCCAGACGAATACCTTTTCGTCTCGATCCAGCCCGAGGGAGCCTCCCCGTCCTCTCCCACTTTTACCTCCGTCCGCATATACTGCTCCCCATTCGCCAGCGTCCCATTTTTAAAATAAGCTTTTACGGTATCCGTGGCGCTGTCATAGATCAGCCTTGGCGCATTTTTATCCTTAATCACCCCACCCCGGCTCAGGGAAATGGCATTCATGGCATACATCATTTTGTCGTAGTCCAGCACCAGATTCATCGGGTAGATATCCGTTCCCAGACGGTCATAGGCATCTTCTCTTTTTATAAGCTGTCCGTCTTCCGCCGCCACATCGACAAAATACCACTCTTTCCCCGCACCCGAAACCGTCTCCACATAAACCATGGCAATATACCGGTAATCCGACAGACTTCCCCGGTAGTCTTCCAAAATAAAACAGGGAATGCCCGCCAGCCGGCACACGTCGTAAAATGTAAAGCAATATACCTCTTCATTTACTGCGTTTTTCTTTGCCACTGGTTCGCCTGATGTGTTTAACTGTTCATTTTCCCCATCGCAGAGCGTATCCCAGCCATTCAGTTCATAGCAGGCACCTGGTTCCAGACTGTTACCGATACAGGCAAGGAGCGCCCGCGCTTTCTCCCGGTCACTCGTTAAGCCTCCACAGGCAGAATCTACCCAGGCCTGCAGCTCCACCTCCTGCTCTGCCGTATATAATTTATTGTGCAGAAGATAAGGGGATTTTCTCAGCATATCCGCCAGCTTTACCGCGTTGTCGTACTGAGCCTGGTACTCCTCCCTTGTCGGCTACGGCCGCTCTGCCGCATCGGCGCAGCGTCCCCCTGACAGAATAGTGCAAACTGCTATCACAGCAAAAATCAATTTCCAGCTATTTTTCAACATATGCCACTCCTCCTCCAAACTTTCTCCTATAAATAAATTTTTTTAACACATAAAGGTTCCCGGTTTTTATTCATTCTATATTATCCCTGTTTTCTCTCTCACAAATATTTTACTGGTATCACCCGGTCCGCTCCCTTCAATGTCACAAGATCATCATACAGGCATATAACGCCGCCCGGCCCCCTCTCCAACATTCCATCCGACTTTTCAGCCAGCCGGTCTATCACAGAGAAATGAATCAGATCTTTACTTGAGGGATCGGCATGTTTTTTCACCTCAATTGGATAAATAACATTATTCTCCTCAATTATAATATCTACCTCTGCCATATCCTTGTCCCGGTAAAAATAAACCGGGGGTTCCAGTATTCCCCTGTTATAATAGCTTTTTATAATTTCAGAAACGACAAATGTCTCAAAAAAGGCGCCCGCCATAGCACCATTTTTCATGGCCTCAGGCGTATTCCACCTGGTGAGATAGGCGGCCAGCCCTGTATCCAGAAAATATAATTTTGGTGTTTTTACCGCACGTTTTGTCTGATTATTGGAATAAGGCCTCAGAAGATAGACCACATTCGATGCTGCCAGGACAGAGAGCCACCGGTCGGCTGTGGGCTGGCTGACGCCGACATCATTAGCGACAGACTGCAGATTCAAAAGCTGCCCTGTACGCCCTGCCATGACTTCCATAAACCGGATAAATTTAACCGTGTCCCCAACCTGGGACAGTTCACTGACGTCCCTGTCAATATACGTGCTGACATAACTCCCGTAAAACATCTGCCAGTCAAAGTCATCATTTGCAGATAATTCCGGCATGCCCCCGCGCTGAACCGCCCTCCATATATCATTATAAGAAATATCTGCGAGGTTTTGTCCACGCGCCTGTAAATAATCATTTGTCGGCAAAAAAGGCTCATCAAAAGCCACTCCATATTTTTCCCGCAAAGACAGACCAAGGAGCGTAACCATGCCAAGTCTTCCCGCCAGCGATTCACTCACACCTTTCATCATACGAAACTGCTGCGAGCCACACAGATAAAACTGCCCCTTCTTTCTGCTCCGGTCAGCCAATAATTTCATTTGCATAAACAACTCCGGCGTCCTCTGAATTTCATCAATAAATACCGGCGGCGGATTATCTTTAAAAAATGTTATATTATGATCCTTTGCACCTTCCCGCACAATAGGATCATCCATGGTCACATAGCGGATTCCCCGGGTCATATTCTGCAGCATAGTTGTCTTACCCACCTGTCTGGGACCAGCAACAAGAACGGAACTAAACATTTTTGCGAGCTTCTCCACTGTTTTCTCTGCATGTCTGCTTATATACATCCCAACACCTCCGGCTAATTTAATATCACTTATTATAATCTCCTATTCCTGCCGGAGTGTCAAGAAAAAAATCAATTTCAATTATTATTTCTCAGTCCATCCCTTCTTTCTCAGCACATCTCCTCCGAGGTCTCCGGAAAGATCACGGTAAAACAAGTGCCGGACTGCTCATCACTCCTGACATAGATTTCACCGCCGTGGCGCTGTACGATGTGGCTGCCCACTACAAGACCAAGGCCGGATCCCTCTTTTGCCCCGTGGTTGCTCGCGCGGTAAAATTTTTCAAATATATTTTCCCACTCCTCCTCCGGGATGATGCTTCCATAATCCGTAACTGTTGTCGTTATCGATCCGTCCTTTCTCGCGATATGGACTTTGATCTCTGTATCCTCATAACAATATTTTACGGCATTCTGCAAAAGGATTACGAACAATTGACGGATCCGGTCATAATCACCTTTAATGAGGGAGCACTCATCCTCATAAGTGACCACTCCTTTAAGATTCTTTTCCGCCATAAGGATCCTCAGGCTCCGCATGGCGTCCTGCGCCACTGCTATGACATTGAGAACTTCCATGTCCAGCTCATAGTCGGGATTCTGCATGCGGGACAAAATCAGAAGATCCGATACAAGCCGCTCCATGCTGCCGCACTCATTCCGTATTCTCTGCAGGTACTCGTCTCTCTTTTTTTCGTCCTCGACATATCCCGCCACTATGGCATCCGCGTACCCTTTCACGACAGCAATGGGCGTGCGCAGTTCATGGGAGACATTGGAAAAAAAATCTCTCCTGTTCTGCTCGATCGTCTCGCGGTACTCCTCTGCCTCCACCAGCCGGTCAGACAAAATATCCATGCTCTCCGCCAGCTGCCCCAGCTCATCCCGCCTCTCAATGCCAGTCTTGTGTGAATACTGCCCAGCCGCCAGCACCAGGGCGGACTCTTTCAGCTGAATGATCGGCCTTGCCAGCTGCCGTGAAAAAAAAATCGCCAGAGACAACGTAAGGATCAGCCCCAGCAGCACACATACCGCCATATATTTTTCATACTGTATAATCGTGTTTTCCTGCATTTCCATGGGACCCGTCACAACAACCGCCCCGATGACATTGCCGCCGTTATCCCGCACGGAAACCGCAAGATGGAGCATCGTCTCTTTGTAAATATCATCATAATCGCTGTAACTTTTCTTTTTTCCCCCATAAGCAGAATCAATGATCACCTGGGTCTCCTCCGGTACCGTCACCGTCTCAATGTCAACATTTGTGTACTCTTCGCCCAAAGGATTCTCGCTGGCCGGATTGGAGATGATCCAGATGTCGATTTTCTGCATATTACCAAAATCTTCCACCGCCCTGAGATAATCCACAAAAGAATCCGCATCCCCGTCCTTAAATGCCCGGCTCGTTCTCTTCGCGACACCCGAAGCCAGATCACCGAGCTGCTTTTTATACGCGCCCACGATATTTGTCCTGTTAAAACGGGTGAACATCAATCCGATCAGCACAGTAAACAGTATCAGCACAACACCGAATGAAATGAACACCCGCCAAGATATCTTTTTCATGCCCCGTTCCCCTAATCACACATTCAATTCAAATTTATATCCGAGGCCCCAGATGGTCTTAATTTCCCAGTCCGGGTGGTCAACCTTGTCCAGTTTTGCCCGGAGTCTCTTGATGTGGGAGTCTACCGTCCGGCTGTCCCCGAAATAATCCTGCCCCCAGAGGGAATCCAGAAGATTATCCCTGGTAAATACTTTGCTCGGATTGCCCGCAAGAATCCACATCGTCTCTACCTCTTTTTTCGTCATCGGCAGTTTCTCCGCCCCGACATAGACCGTGTACGCTTCAATATTGATCGTCAGATCCCCGATATTGAGAACCTTTTTCTCCTCGGTCACATCGCTGCGGCCAATCCTTCTCAGCACAGCCCGGACTCTCGCCATCACCTCATCACCGTTAAACGGTTTTACAATATAATCATCAGCGCCGATATCCAGTCCCATGACCCGCTCATAATCCTCTCCCTTAGCCGTCACGAGAATGATCGGCACATCCGATTCTTCCCGTATTTTTTCACAGACCTTATAGCCATCCATCCCCGGCATCATAACATCCAGCAGTATGACCGCCGGTGATACTTTGCGAAACAGTTCCAGCGCCTCAAACCCATCCTTTGCCACCACCGGCTCAAACCCCTCTTTGGCGACATATGTGCCAAGAACCTCCCGGATATCCGGATTGTCATCTACAATCAGTATATGCTGCATAAAAATACCTCCGTTCCTAAAAAATTATTGTTCGAATATTTATGCTATCATTATATTCGACCCGGATAAGGATTTCAAGCATTTTGGAAAAGTGACAAGTTTATGCCTTTTTCCCCTTAAAAACCGCCTTTTTTGTGACACCTTTCTTTCTGAAAAGCGACTGGTACACCTTCTTTTTCTTCCGGGGAACCTGAATGACTGCCCTTTTATAAATCCCCTTCCAGGCCCTGCTGCCAACAGTGCCGCTCTTTAATTTTGTTGTACGGACTATTATGCTTTTCAATTTACTACAGTTGTAAAATGCCTGCTTGCCGATCTTTTTTATGTTCTTCCCGAGCGTAACTTTCTTTAGCTTCTTGTTGCCCTTACATGCTTTTGCAGCGACCGCCGTCACCGGATACTTTTTGCCCCGGATCGTCACGGTATCTGGTATCGTGACAGACGAGCGCTTCTTTGGCAGTTTTTTGAGAGTAAGTTCAGCAGATGTCCCCACTTTCTTCACGGAATACACAAGCCCCGATGTGTCCGTCACCGTGGCAGGAAGGGCTTCGCTTTCTGCCTCATTTCCACTTCCAGAACCGGTATCTGTTGTTCCGTTGCCAGCATTCAGATTTCCTATGTTCCCCGGATCCGTTTTTTTATCCGTCCCGCCGTCTTCCCCGGAGTTATCATCTGGATTATCCTCTGGCTTATATTCCGACTTGTCCGCATAGATCACAGACTCCTCAACCTCATTGACCTCCGCCGGATCACCCACCGCCTGTTCCGGGTCATATTTTACAGGACTTAATGCCGGACGGTTTGTCAGTTCCAGCCCGTTTGAAACAATCTGATTTATTTCCTTATGAGAATCAAGGAAATCCGCTCCTCCCCTCTCAGTCTCAGCCCCGACGAGAAAATAATTCTCATTTCCACTAGTATCCTGGCCACCCACAATCGGATCATTCCATGTCACATCCATGCCATACCAGCGGCCATCCGTCATTTTTACATAATTCCACATATGGTCCTCTCTGGAAGTTCCGACAATCCCAAGTCCGTCCGCCAGCACACAGGGAATCCCCAGCCTGTCGCAGAGCACTTTGAATGCTCTGGCATACCCCTCACAGACCGGGCCCTCGCTGCCGGATCTGCCTGAGAGGGCAGAAATACATTCCCACGCAGCTTCGGGGGCAGATGACCCATTCCCTGCCATCACTTCTGTATTATATCCGTTATTTCCCGTCAGCCACCCATTGAAATATTTTACTTTTTCATATCGGCTTGCCCCCTCAGGTATCCCCGATAAAATGGA
>CANRMO010000109.1 GCA_947631755.1 uncultured Lachnospiraceae bacterium
CTCTTCCTCTTCGCTCTCCCCGTCAAACAGTGTGAACTCGCCCACTTCCTGTTCCTCCATGGATTTTACCTTCAGCTCTGACACCGAAACTTTCACCGGGAGCGGCTCTGCCTCCCCCTCATCCTCCGAATCAGATTCTTCCAGATATTTATGTAGAACTCTATCATAAACATGATTTGTGTCAAAATTGTACAGTATCTCCTCCTCAATTTTTTCCTGTACAAGATCAGAGACAGCCACCGCCTCCAATTCCTCTCTCTCCACCAGCGTCACGCGAAACCACTCCGGCTCCTCCAGCGCAGCCGGGAGTATCATGTCAAGAAAGCACTTTATCCCGCTGCGCCCCATATAATCCATCCGCTTTCCCTCTGCTTTTTTTGCGCAGCCGATGAGGACCAGTTTTTCCTGGGCGCGGGTCATAGCCACATAGAGCACGCGCATTTCTTCTCCCAGGTCATCCAGTGCATTTTTTTTCTTTACCGCCCGGCGGTACACCGTCTCCTTTTTCGTCCGCCTCTCATTGTCCACAATAGGAGAAGCGATCCCCCACTCTGGCTGCACCGCAATAAACTCCTCCTGCCCTCCGCCAAATCTTCTCCCCAGCCCCATCAGAATACAAACCGGAAATTCAAGGCCCTTACTTTTGTGCATCGTCATAATCCGGACGACATCTTCCTCTTCTCCCGCGATATTGACTTCCCCGATCTCCTCCTGCTGCTCCTGTATCCGGTCAATATACTGCACAAAGGAGTGCAGGCCGTGGTAAGTAGAGGCATCAAATTCCCTCGCCCGCTCCATGAGGCTGTCCATGTTCGCCGCCCTCTGGGCGCCGTCCATCATCATCCGGATCCGGTCATAGATCCCCGTCTCATCATAAATGTCCTGGATCAGTTCCTGCACCGGCGCATAGGCCGTCTTCCGGCGCAGCCGCCCAAGCGTCCCGAGAAAGGCGTCCACCTTCCCCCGCATGAGTTCCCCCTCATATCGCATGAGGGAGTCAAAGAGATCCACCCCCGGTGTCTCTGAGCGGACGCGGGCGAGTTCCTCCTCCGTCCACTCAAACAGATGGCTGCACAGGACGCCCGCCAATGGCAGGTCATTTCTCGGATTGTCAATCACCTGGAGCATCTGCGTCATAAGCCGGATCTCTCTCGTGTCAAAAAATCCACGGCTCCGCTCCATCACAACAGGGATGCCGGATTCTTTCAATACCTGGAAATATTTCTGGCCCACGCTCTTCGTACTGCGCACAAGGATCACAATATCCCGGTAGGACGCTGGCCGGAGTTCTTTCCCGTCCTGGACAAAGAGAGGATCCGGCCCATTTACAAATTCACGGATCTTCACCGCGGCAAGCTTTGCCTCAGACTTTTCCGATATGACACAGGTATCAATGCAGGAGGCCACCCGCCTGCCGGTATCCGCAAATGCACGCCCCACCCGGAGCCTGGCGTCCCTGTCATACTCCACATTCCCGATATCCCGGTGCATGACACGCTCAAACACGCAGTTAGTCCCCTCCAGCACGACATCCCTGCTCCGGAAATTCCGGTGCAGATCGATCCTCCGGTACTCCGCGCCCTCCTCCGTCCGGTAACTGTCCAGTTTCTCAGCAAAAAGTTCCGGGCAGGCATTTCGAAAGCGGTAAATGCTCTGTTTCACATCTCCCACCATAAAAACATTCGGTTTTTCCCCAGGCAGTCCCACCCGGGATACACTGGCCAGTATTTTATCCTGGACATGGTTGCTGTCCTGGTACTCATCAATCATAATCTCCTCAAAATACTGCGCCAGTTCCAGCGCAGCCTCTGAGCGCACATACTCCCCGCTCTCCTCATCCCACCTCAGTAAAATCGAAATTGCAAGCTGCTCCAAGTCATTAAAATCGACGATATTCCTCTCCCGTTTTTCCTCCGTATACCGCTCCATAAACTGTCTCGTCAGGCGGATTACCGTAAAAAGGCAGCCGGACATCTGGCGCAGATCCTCCAGGTGCTCTTCTATTCCCTGGTAGAAAAAAGAATCCCGCAGCCCTGTCAGCGCCTCTTTGCACTCATTGCGCGCCTTTTTGACCAGTTCTCTCTTTTCCGCGTTGATCGAGGGATCTCTCTTGCGGGACATCGAGGAAAATTCCATCGTCTGCATGATCCTGCGGATCTCCTCGTACCCTTTAGCATGGCAGATACTCTCCGCCGCCGCCCTCACGTCTTCCACATTTCCCTCATAAACATAGGGGCCGTCCGGTTCCCGGCAGGCCCGCAGCAGAAAATCTGACTCCTCCATAACGCCCCGGGCCATTTCTTTCGCATCCTTTATGATAAAACGAAAAATATCGGACTGCTCCAGTTCCGCCACATCATCCGTCCGCAGAAAGTCTTCCATCCGGTCAAGCCAGCGGGCGGGAAAGGGCTCACTCAGCGCCTTGTCATACAGTGAGAGGATCATATTTTCCATCTGCCTGTCCGAGCGGTGAAACAGATACAGCCCGGCAAACTCTGTAAAATCCTCTTCTTTAGCGGCATAACTGTCTTCCAGCAATCCATCCAGCACATCCTGCCTCACAAGCGCCAGCTCGCTCTCTGTCCCCTGCCGGTAAGAGGGATCCAGCCCGATCCTGTGAAAATAATTCTGGATCACATAGCCGCAAAATCCGTGCACAGTGGAAATGTTCGCCGATGCCATCAAGGGGATCTGCCGCTGCAGATGCCGGTTCCCCGGCTCTTTCTCCAGCGCAGCCTCGATCCTTGCCCTAAGCTTATCTTTCATCTGTGCCGCCGCCGCATGGGTAAATGTCACGACCACAAACTGATCCACATCCACCGGATGGCTCTCATCTGTGATCTTCTTAAAAATGCGCTCCACGAGAACGGCCGTCTTCCCCGAGCCGGCCGCCGCCGGGACAAGTATATTTGCCCCACGCAGGTCAATGATCCTCTTCTGTTCCTCCGTCCACTGAATCTCGCCCATACAGTACCTCCCAAACTTCTTCTTCTCTCATCGGCTGAAATTCCCTCGCCCTTCTGGCCAGCGTCTTCTCCTCCATGCCACAGATCCCCTGCAGCCGGCAGTGGCTGCACCCGGTCTCGCCGGACATCTGAAAAGGCGCCGCCCGGATTTCCCCCTCGTAGATCCTCCCTCCAAATTCCCGGATCTTTTTGTCGGCGTGAGACATAAGTTTTTCAAACTGCTCCGTGGACATAACAGCAGAATTGGCCGACAGCTTTCCGTCCGATGCGTTGACACGCACCGGGATCACCTGCGAGGATGTTCCCCGGCAGAGTTCCTCCCCGTCCACTAAATTCTGGTCCAGCTCTCCCAGCAGTTCAGTCCCGTCATTCACATACCCCCTGCACCGGAACTCTTCTAACTCTCTTCTCCTGCGCTCCTCTTCTGGCTCCTCCCGCCAGTCCACCATGGATTCACGGATCCAGTAATACAGCATCGCCGCCGGAACCGATTTTCCCCCCGGGTGCTCCCTGCCCTGCATCTCCAGCGCCGCCTGCATATAGGTGACAAGCTGTAACTGCAGTCCATAATAAACCCGGTCCAGTGCCAGTTTGTGCTCACTTGTTTTATAGTCAACGATTTTCACATGGGTCTCCCCCGGCTTCTCACAGGTATCCACCCGGTCAATGACTCCCCCCAGCGTCATCTTCTTTCCCTCTCCCAGCTCAAACGCAGACGAAAACTTTTGCTCTGAACTCCTCTGCTCATATTCCCCCTCTTTTTTCTGGCGCCACATCCCCCACACAGCGCTTTTGAGCACCCGTTTCATTCTCCGGATCACAAACTCCGTGCGCTTTGACTGAAAGAATTTGTGGCCGCCATAATCCTGGACTGCGTATTCCACCGAATCCTCCGCCAGTGTTTCCGCCTCCTCCCCGGCCATGTCTTTCCACGTGATCCCCCGCTCCTCCAATTCATGAGAAAAATGTTCCATCGCGCCGTGGAATACATTTCCGAAATCCAGATAGTCCACATCGTGCCGCTCTCTCTCCCGCAGCCCCAGCCCATAGATAATATAGTGGGCATAAGGACAGGCAGCAAACCGCTCCAGCCGGGAGACACTTCCGAATATCCTGTCACCGTACAAAAGTCCTGCCGCCTCCCTGGATATCGCGGACTGCTCTTTGCCCGGCCGCCTCATCGCAAGGAGACCGGGCAAAAGCCCCGGCTCTCTCTTCTGATAGTAGGACGCCAGTTCCCACCAGCACGGATCGTCCCGGTAATCCCCGTCGGCGAGCTGCCGGATCAGATAAGATCTCCCCCGGTCCGTGCCAAATACCGCCGCCACTCTCTGTTCCTCTGCACACCCTGGCAGCAGGGCAGCATCCTCATCCTCCACCGCGGCTGACGGAAAAAGCCCGTGTACCTGGTGAATGAGATAGGCCGGCCGCTTACTGCTGCCGTCGCTGCCGATCTTCGAGAACGTGAGATATATCTTTTCCGATGCCTTCGTCATTGTGAGATAGAGATAAAACTGCTCTGTGGCCGACTGCTCTTCCGGCGTCGGCGCCAGCTGTACCCCCCCCTCTGCAATCCGCTTTCTCTCGCCCTCTGAGAGAATACCCGGGCTCCCCTGCCTCTTTGGGATCCGGTCATCATTCACGCCGATAAAAAACAGCACCTTGATATCTTTCAGCCTGCTCCTCTCCACATCCCCCACGACAACCTGGTTTGACTCCGGCGGCACAAACCCCATCAATCCCCCGGAGATCCCGGCCTTCAGCAATTCCTCGTACTCGCGGAATGTCACGGTCTCCCCTCCCAGCAGTTTCACCATCTCGTCAAACAGTTCCATCACCAGCCGGTAGATCCCCTGATATTCCCTGGCGAGAATAACATCCCCACTCTCCTCAAACCGTTTCCCCTGTTCCCGCAGTCTCTCATAGAGTTTGTTTTTTACAATGAGGCGGTACAAAATGACTGTAAATTCTCTCACCGTTTTCTTCCCGCCCCGCAATCCTGCACATGCCTCCCCGACGGACGCCATCAGTTTTTCCCGGTATTCATTGACTAGAACCAGATCCGTCCGCTTCGTGGCATACTGCCATTCGCGCTGGTAGGATCGGATCCCCCGGCGCCCCTGCGCGATCACATAATTCTCCAGCACATCTGTCTCCTCCGGTTCAAGGGGCGAAAGCCCGCATCGCAGAAACCGGAATGTGCTCTCATAATCCATATTCCTCCGGTACATTTCCATAAAAGAGATAAGATATTCTGCCAGGGCATTGGCCCCGATATTTTTCTTGCAATCCATAAAATACCGGATCCCCATGCGCTCCATCTCTCTCGCAAGCGGCTGCTCATAGGCGGCAATATCCCCCGTGACCACCGCAATATCGTCATAGCGGTATCCCTCCTCCCGGACGAGCCACCATATCGTGCGGGCGACATACGCCGCCTCATCGGATTCGCGGCGGCACACGCGGATACGGACGCCCTCCGCCTCCCCTTTCCAGTGGGCGCCGCTGTAGGAAAAGAGCTGCTGTTCCAGAAAATCCAGCACAGCGCTCCCCGCCAGCCGATAAGGTGTCAGCTGCGCCCCCTTCCCTGTCATCACGGGCTCCTCGATCCCCGTCGGAATCTCTTCTGCCAGCCGGGACAACTTTTTTATCGTGTCCTGGCTGATGCGGAATACGGAATCTCTTCTGTTTGTCCGGTCAATTGTCACTGTCACGATCATCCGGCCACAGACACCCAGCAGCACAGAGAGCAGCTCATACTGGGTGGGTGTAAACCCAGTAAAGCCATCCAGACAGATCACGCTGTCCTGCAGCATGGGAATGGATGCCGCCACGCCAGTGAGCTGGGGCACCAGTTCCTCCGCCATCATGTATGTGTCCCCCATCTTTTCTTTCAGCGCCCCGTAGATCAGCCGGATATCCTCCAATTTTCCCGCCACAAGCCTCTGCCCGCCAAAAATCTCCTCCATCCGGTCAAAATCCTCGTCCTCCACCGAATACTGCGTCAGCTCGCAAAGGAAAGATTTACACTCATCCAGGAACCCCGGCCTGTATAACCCGTGCTTAAAATAGCCAAGATTCTCCTTTTGTTCCGATAACACTTTCCGCAGCAGCAGCATCTTTCCCATATCTTCCAGCACCGTTTTCTGCAGGGCAGGCACTTCCTCAAAGACCCGGTAAGCCAGGCGGTGAAAACTCAGCACATCGATGTTCAGTATCCCGCCCCGCCCGCTCATCTCTGCCAGCGTCTTCTGCGTCTCAAGAGTAAACTGGTCCGGCACAAGGACTATGTAATTCCTCTCCGGGTGTTCTGCCGCCTCCCTGCTTATCATATGGTATAAGCAGGAACTCTTGCCACTGCCCGAAGCTCCCAGGATAAACTGTAAGGACATATTATTTCTCCATTCTCACTCACACAAATCTATCATTTTCTGCACAATTGCCGCATATAAATATAATGTAAAATCACGCTCCATATATAAAGGAGGTTTCCTTCATGGCAAAGACCAAAATTTTAGTCATCCAGATGAAAGAGTTGATTTATACTGCCATTTTCGCGGGACTCGGCATCCTGCTTATACTGCTCCTCGTATTTATGTTTTTTCCCTCCCGCGGAAAAAATGCGAAGACCGGTGACAGCTCCGAATCCAGCAAGTACAATCCCGGCGTGTACAACTCAGAGATCGTCCTCGGGGACTCGACGCTGAACCTGGAGGTGGTAGTCGATGCGGATCAGGTCAAATCGGTCTCTTTTGTCAATCTGGAGACATCGATCACTACCATGTACCCGCTGATCCAGCCGTCCCTCAAAAATATTGAAGCGGAACTGGTCAAGGGCACTGCCCCGGATGATATCAAGCCGTCAGAAAAAAGCAAGTACACGGAGTCCCTGCTTCTCGAGGGCGTAAAAGCGGCATTAGACAAAGCTATCGCGAATCCGGTCTAATTCTTCTTTCCAGAGAGCATCGCTGGCATCGCTTGGCATGCGGAGATCGCCCCTGGGCGAGACAGACACCGTTCCCACTTTCGGGCCGTCCGGCAGGCAGGAGCGCTTAAACTGCTGGCGGAAAAACCGGTGATAAAACGTCTGCAGCCATTTGAAAATGGTCTCTCTGTCATATTTCCCCTCAAAGGTGCGCACCGCCAGACGGAAGATCTTTGAGGGAGTAAACCCGCACCGGAGGACGTAATACAGGAAAAAATCGTGCAGCTCATAGGGACCGACGATATCCTCTGTCCTCTGGGCGATCTGCCCCTTCTCCGGCGGGAGGAGCTCCGGGCTGACCGGAGTGTCCAGCACATCGTAGAGAACGGACTTTAATTTCTCATTGCCGTCCGTGTCCGCGTAATAGCGCACCAGATACCTCACCAGCGTCTTTGGCACAGAGCAGTTGACACCGTACATCGACATATGGTCGCCATTGTATGTCGCCCATCCAAGAGCCAGTTCTGACATATCCCCCGTACCGATCACCATGCCGCCACACTGGTTCGCGATATCCATGAGAATCTGCGTCCGCTCTCTCGCCTGTCCGTTTTCATAGGTGATGTCATGGCTGTTGATGTCGTGGCCGATATCACGGAAATGTGTGGTCACTGCCTCCCGGATATCCACCTCCCGCAGCGAAGTTCCCAGTTCTCCGGCAAGTTTTACGGCATTGCCGTAAGTGCGGTCAGTCGTGCCAAAACACGGCATCGTCACGCACTCGATCCCCCGGCGGCAAAGCCCCAGCAGGTCAAATGCCCGGGCGGTCACAAGGAGGGCCAGTGTGGAATCCAGTCCGCCGGACAGGCCGATGACTGCATGACCACACCCGGTATGCCTCAG
>CANRMO010000110.1 GCA_947631755.1 uncultured Lachnospiraceae bacterium
CCCCCTGTCTGCCTCACCGAACCCTGTGAATAGTCGGTATATGTCTCACCGACCTTAACGCCCAGACAGAGCCTTCCTATTGCCTCGTTGTGATACGCCTGAGATCCATCTCTTATTTTAATGGCGAGCTGCTGTTCAAACGCCTGGCTTGACACCCGCTCATCTTTGTATCCGACAGAATCGGAATTGGCCATGTTATGGGAAATAACATCCAGCCGCTTCTGCTCGTTGACCATCCCTGTCCAACCAGTGTAAAGACCTCTTAGCATAATCGTCCCCCTTTATTAATCCTCTGCACTGCTGCCACCGAGGAACTCAACATATTTGCCGGTTCCGATGGCAACGGCCGTCATAGGCTCCTCTGCAGTCATTGTCGTAATCCCGGTCTTAGATTCGATCAGCTCCTCCAGACCATATAATAAACTTCCGCCGCCGGTCAGCACAATTCCCCTGTCTGCAATATCGGCAGCCAATTCCGGCGGGGTTTTCTCCAGCACGCTGTGGACAGCCTCCACAATCTGCGATGTAGTATCTTTCAGCGCCTCTTCCGTCTCCTCTGATGTGACAGTGATCGTCTTCGGCAGTCCCGTCACAAGATTTCGTCCGCGCACGTCCACCGACACGCTCTCCGGCCGCGGATATGCGGAGCCGATGCGGATCTTGATATCCTCCGCCGTTCTCTCGCCAATCAGAAGATTGTGTTTCTTTCTCATATATCGGACGATCGCGTCGTCAAAATCATCCCCTGCGATCTTGATCGATGCGCTCACGACCGTGCCACCCAGCGAGATCACCGCAATATCCGATGTCCCACCGCCGATATCCACGATCATGTTGCCACACGGCCTGGCAATGTCAATGCCCGCGCCGATCGCCGCTGCAATCGGCTCTTCAATGATCTTCACATCTCTTGCGCCAGCCTGGAACGCCGCGTCTTCTACCGCTTTTCTCTCCACCTCTGTGACCTGGCTGGGGACACAGATACTGATAAGTGGTTTGCGGAATCTCTGTTTGCCCACTGCTTTCTGTATAAAATATTTCAACATCTTCTCTGTCACAGTATAATCCGAAATAACACCCTGACGGAGCGGACGCACTGCTACGATATTTCCCGGGGTACGTCCCAGCATAAGACGGGCCTCTTCCCCTATCGCCTTGATTCTATTTGTATCGCGGTCAAAAGCGACCACGCTCGGCTCTTTCAGAACAACGCCTTTTCCCTTTACATAGACCAATATACTAGCTGTTCCCAGATCTATTCCAATATCAAAAGCCACGATCGAATCTCCTTTCACTATCTCCTGTACATTATTCCCAAATTTACTTACACATAATCTATTATAAACTCATTTCTGAATAATTCAAACCCTTTTTTACAAAATTTCCTCTTTTTCTTTCTCATCTCATTCTTCAGCGGCCGCGGCCTGCAGCATAATGGCACATTCCACCCGTTTTTTCTGGAGCTCACAGCCGATCTCATAGGGCCTGTTGATATCCCCGTGAGTGTGGTATGCGTTGGCGGCGCACCCGCCGCTGCAATAAAATTTTGCAAAACAGTTCCGGCACTCCTCTTTGGCATACACATTGCAGAGTTTGAATGTGTCCCTCATTTCTGTGTTCCGGATCCCCTCATCAACATTTCCGAGGCAGAACTTTTCCTCTCCCACAAACTGATGACACGGGTACAGATCGCCCCAGGGCGTCACCGCCAGATATTCCGTCCCCGATCCACAGCCGGACAGCCGCTTATACACACAGGGCCCGCCGGACAGATCAATCATATAATGGAAAAAGTGAAAACCTCTTCCCTCTTTTTTCCGTCTCAGCATCTCCCTCGCCAGCTCATCGTATCCCTCACAGATCACGGGGATGTCCTCCTCACGGATCGCATAGGGCTCCTCTGGCCCGGCCACTACCGGCTCCACAGAAATCTGCTCAAAGCCCTCGTCTGCCAGGCTCAGCACATCTTTTACAAAATCAAGGTTATAATGGGTAAATGTCCCCCTCACATAATATTTCGTCTGTTTTCTGGACTCCGCCACCCGCTTAAATTTATCGAGAATCCGGTCATAGCTTCCGCTGCCATTTTTAAAGGGGCGCATATGGTCGTGCACCTCTTTCCGGCCGTCGATACTCAGCACGATGTTGTCCATTTCCCGGTTCGCAAAATCTATGATATCGTCATTCAAAAGAACCCCGTTTGTCGTAAGGGTAAACCGGAAATGCTTATCCTTTACCTTTTCAATCTCCCGGCCATACGCCACGAGTTTCTTCACGACGTCAAAATTCATGAGCGGCTCGCCGCCAAAAAAATCTACCTCAAGATTGTGGCGGCCCCCGGAATTCTCCACAAGAAAATCCAGTGCCTTTTTGCCCACCTCATAACTCATGAGGGAACGGTCCCCTCTGTACTCCCCCTCCCCCGCAAAACAGTAGCGGCAGGCGAGGTTGCAGTCGTGGGCGATGTGCAGGCAGAGTGCCTTTACGACCGTCTGACGCTGCTTGAAGTCGATCACGCCGTCTTTATAGTCATCCTCTGTAAACAGAGTGCCATTTTCCTCTAATTCCCGCAGATCAGCAAATATATCCCTTATGTCCTGCTCTGTCAGATGCTCACCAGGGTATTCTGGTATGACTTGCGCTGAGATCTTCTGCAGATTTTCTTCGCTGTACTTCTGAGCGTCGTCTTCCCTCAGCAGAGCAAGCACGTCATAGGCCACGTCATCCACAACATGGACCGACCCGCTGTTTACATCTAACACAATATTATATCCGTTATTTTTATACTGGTGTATCATATCGATCCCCCCTATCATCTCAATCAATGGCAGAAGATGGAATGAGGACTTGACCAGTACCGTCTCTGGTCAGTCCTCTCTCATTCACAATATGTTCTCTCTGATTATTTGTTCTCGCAGCTCTGGTTTCCAACTGTGCAGGAAGTCTTGCAGGCAGACTGACAGGAAGTCTGGCACTCGCCGCACCCGCCTTTTTTCACAGTCTCTCTCAGATTTTTCGTTGTCAAAGTCTTAATTCTTTTCATGATTTCCTCCATTCCGCCTTCCCCCTGTGACACCAGATCTCCGGCACTGTTTTCAAATATGGGTTATATTCTACCACAGTATGAAAATTTTTTCAAGTGGGTCTGTTTCTTAACTTCTGTTCCCGCATCCTTACATTGCCAGAACAATCTTCCCGCTCTGTCTTGTGGCTCTCACGTCAATAATCCGCTGGTTCTCCGACCCCCTGAATTTCAGCCGGATGTTTTTTTGCTCCTCCACAAATTTCCCGTCAACCAATATGTCCGTATTATCCAGTATCCCATCTGTTACCTCTGTATACCGGCAGCCGGATGGCTGTAAATCCCTGTCGTACAAAAAACCTGTGTAGATCCAGATATCCCGCCGGGGCAGTTCCCTTTTTACACGGCGGACCAGCCCCGCCACCACCACCTGGTTCTCCGGTTCAAAAGGTTCTCCCCCAAGGATCGTGAGACCCTGGTAATACTCTTTCGCGAGTTCATCCATTATAAACTGCTCCATCGCGCTATCATATGGCTTCCCGTAATGAAAATCCCATGTCTCCGGCTGAAAACACCCCTTACAGTGGTTTGTACACCCTGACACAAATACACTGACCCGGATCCCCGTGCCATTTGCGCTGTCAGCTGTAATAATCTGTCCAACATGCATTTTGCCGTATTCTCCCTTCCTAAATGTAACCAGAATTCGTCTATGATTGATATTTTGTCTGAATTCTGAAATATGCAGTCATCATTCCAACTACTAAAGCCATAACACCTAGTACAACAAAAATAAACACAGGTGAATTTTGCTCTGAAAATAATAATGGTATTCCTAATATTTCAAAAATAATGGCAGCAATCACCCAGAGCATGGAAACAGAGCGATTATACCTGATAATATCTGTTACCACAGGCGGCTTTACAAAGGTAAAAAATCCAACTGCCTCTTTTAATTTCCCTGCACGGATACCAATTCCCAGAAATAATACAGCAACTATACTCCAAATAATAAAAGTAATTATCATATCTTAATCCTCTATAAATACCGATTGCTATTTTCAACAACATAAAGCAGTATACCATACCTTATAATAAAATTCCACATCTTCACAGACAGAAGCAAAAAACAGAGACGTGCAGATATTTTCCTGCAGACCGGGGATATGACAGCACGGAGCTGATAGAATGACTAGAAACGGATAAAAGAATCTTTAAAAAATCCAAAAAAATGGAAACGCCTGTATGCCATGCGGAGCGGGATTGAGCGGATGAATGGAAGAATAGACCGGAATTACAAGATTGAGAAGCATACGATCACGGAAGGGTTATCAGGGCTGTATGCATAAAAGAATTAAATACGCGGTAACAGGATTGCGGAAGCGTGTACGAATCGGCACTGTCTGCGCCTCCGCCTTCGGTGAAAATGCTTACAGCGAAATTAATTCATTTTTGATTTTTCTGGTTATTTAGTGTATAATCCAATATATAAACTTTTTCATTTCCGCACGTTGCGGACACTATAAATTCGGAGGTGTGAAATGATCCAGATCAATGGCATTGCCCATCAATTCCGCAATCCACCCGGATTTTATATAGACCGGCCGAACGGGTCTGGTGATTTTCTGCTGTTATTTTTCCGTGCAGACGCTGAATACTGTCCGGCGGATAAATATATCCCCATAGCGAAAGGCAGCTTTCTCCTCTACCCGAAAGGTGCCTCCCAGCGCTACCGGAAATTTGATGACTTTTTTATCAACGACTGGCTCCACTTTGATATAAATCCATATGACAATTATTTTGAAAACCTGGGAATCCCTTTTAATTGCCCGATTTCACTAAAAAACACAAAACCCATCACCGATATTTTTATTGATCTCTATGTAGAATTTTTTAATGATGGGCCGCAGCACGAATTTATTATTGATTATAAAATGAATGCCCTGTTCCACAAATTCAGCGACCTCTACCGCCTGGACACAATGGACACGGACGCCGTCAGCAAATACCACAGTGAGCTCACCCGCATCCGGCAGGAAATCCTCGATTACCAGTATGTCCCGGACGGTGCCAAAGACGTGGCAAAACGGCTGAATATCAGCTCTTCCTATCTCCAGCACATATATAAAGTCACTTTCGGGGAATCACTCCACCAGGACATCATAAAAGGACGGATCGAACACGCCGCACAATTGCTGCTGCTCACAAACAAATCGGTCTCAGAAATCGCGGCCGACTGCGGATATGACAATCTTGAGCATTTTTCAAGACAGTTTAAAAAACACCACGGCGTCTCCCCAAAAAAGTTCCGCCGGTAAAAAACAAATATCAGTTTCTCAGATCCGGAACCCGCTCACTTGCTCCATCAGTTTCCTGGACTCCTGTTCCAGCTCTTTTGCGTTCTTTGCCACAATTCCGCTGTCATCATTCACTGACCGGGTATAGTTATCCAGCTCATGCGCGGATTCTGTGATGAGCCCTGCCTCGCGGACTTGTCTCTCCGCGGTCTTTTTCATTTCCGCCGCTACTGCCTCTGTCCTGCTGACCAGCTCTACCATCTGTCCTACGGACTTATCGGCTTCCCCGACTGTCTCAAATACTTCGCCAAAAGTCGCCCGGTTCTCAGCGACCAGCTCAGCGCTTGCCTTAACTTCGGACACACTGTCCTCCATCTTCACGACCGCCTGGTGCATCGCCTCTTTGATCTCCCCGGTCAGCCTGGAGATATCATCCGCCGCCGAACTGCTATTGGCCGCCAGCTTTCCGATCTGCCCCGCCACAATGGCAAAACCTTTTCCGGCGTCCCCGGCGCGGGCGGCCTCGATTGACGCATTCAGAGAGAGAAGGTTTGTCTCCTCCGCCACATTTACGATCATTTCCACCATGCTGCCAATCTGCTCCATCGTCTCATCTGTCTGCATAATCTGCTCGGAGAGGGAGGAGATACTCTCTTCTATATGTTTCATGCCGCCACTGACCTGATCCGCCGCCCGGCGTCCGATCCCGGATATCTCAACCGTCCGGCGCATCATCTTTCCGGCATGTTTCCCCTGTGCAGCCGCCTCCTCAATGACCCTGGCCAGCTGTCCCATCTGTTCGGACACATGATCCGCCGCACCGGACAATTCATCCGCCAGACCACTCAATGTCTCCATCGCCGCAGTCTGGTTTTTTGAGGAATCCATCAGTGAACCGGACACCCGGCCATTATCCTCTGACTGGCTCTCCAGCCACTGGGCAATCTGCTTGATATCAGCGATAGTTTTTCGCATCTGCACAAGAAAATTCTGTGTGCGCGCGCTCATCACTGCGATTTCGTCACTGCCCCTTACATCGATATTCTGTGAAAAATCCCCGTCCGATACTTTCTGTATCACATCAGTAACGCGCTCTACCGGTTTCACCACACGGTTCATCAGATGCAGTGTAACAAAGATCAGTATAAATGCTGCCACCGCCGCTATGATTATCATCACGATCTCAAGCCGGTTTAATCCCGCAAGAACATCCGACCGTTTCACGTAACTGACAAGCAGCCAGTCCGTTCCAGGAATTTCATTGATACATGCAAAATATGTGCCGCCGTCTTTTAGTGTCAGCAGGCCATTTTTCCCGTCAGAGATTGCCTTCCCAATGCTGTTATACAGACCACCGAGATCCGCTGAGCCGAGTGTGGACGCTATTTTCTCTTCCTCTGGGTGCGCAATGACAGTCTGGCTCCCCTCTGTGACCAGGAACAACCGGCTGCCCTCCTCATCGATCCTGGAGATAAGTTCCGACACATAATCCAGATAAATGTCCACTGCCAGTACCCGCGCGGCCTGCGGATAATCCATCCTGACGCTGGCGCTCACACAGACATCCCCTGTCTTGGAATCATAATAGGGTTCTCCGAAAGCGAACTCTTCATTATCTTTCCCGTCCAGATACCAGTCCCGTTCCGTCAAAACCCAGTCATCATCCGGCACCCATCCGGAGGCATCCAGATAGACTCCGCTGTCATCCCCCATATAGAGCCCTGCCGGGTATGCCGTATTTTTGTCCGCCGACTGTTTCATATATTCAAGTATTTCTTCATCACTTGAGAATGTCCCCTCATTGATAGTATTTTTATAGATCTCCAGCTCGCCTAAAATCCGCTCTTTCCACGCATATATATCGCCCACGCAGACCCCGGATTCCGCCACAAGCTTATCCTCAGACACTTTGATGATCTCCTTTCGGGACAGAGCAAAAAATGCAATAATGATCACAAAGACAATCGGTATAATGACTGCGATCAGTTTCGCGCGTATTCCCATTGATCTTGATGTTTTATGTATTTCTTTTCTCTTCATCTCAATTCTCCTGACTTATAAGTGCTCCAATTAACCAGTTCTTTTCCTAACAGCTATTTGAGTAATCGTGCAGCATACATTTTTGTACTATTTCCAGTGCGCTTTGTCTTTCCTGCCCTCCACCCGCACCACATCTCTTATATAACGGAATGTCTCTTCTTCGCCTTTATCTCTTAACATAACAAGAAGTTCCTCCAGTTTACGCGAGGTCTCAGCATGCATCCACCGTCTCGCACGGCCCTTGTCAAAGTAAGCAAACGGTTTTGTCTGGTCGTAATCATCCCCATAATAAATCTTGCTGGCGGCGACACGGTCGCAGAACATTTCAATCAGATATCTCGTCGGCATTTCCACCGGCTCCTTGCGATTTAATCTGGGGTTATAATCCACCCAATATTCAAAGTGGTGCTTGTTGCGCCCCTGGTGGTGCAGCC
>CANRMO010000111.1 GCA_947631755.1 uncultured Lachnospiraceae bacterium
CAACCGCACGAAACTAAACATTCTTTTTAGGGCGCAATACACCCCAAACACCATATGTAGTACATTATACACAAGTGCATATAAAAAAGCAACAAAAAAAATCCCAGGCGCCATTTTCACTCGGCCATCTCCTGCATGGCCCGGCGGATTATGGGCAGAGGATATCCCTTTCTTGCCATATGTGCGACCAATTTATCCCGTTCTCTCTTGTCCATCTCCTCAAGGTTTCTTCCCTTTCGTCCTTTTTCCAGCTGATGGACCGCGGCCGCGAGTTCATCTTCCTCCCCGTACCCCTGAAACACCTCGCGGATGATCTCTTCAGGCACTCCCTTCCCCATCATCTTATAGCGCAACTCTTTCCGGCTGTACCTCCCCTTTCGAAATTCCAGATAATTTTCTGCAAAGCGGAGGTCGTCCACATAGCCAAACCCTTTTACATACGCAATCGCATAGGAGACCGCTTCGTCCGAAAACCCGGCCCTTGTAAGCCTGTCAGCCAGGTCCCTCTCTGTCCGCTCCTGCGCAAGGAGAAGGCTCATCGCCTTCCCCGCTGCTTTTTTACATTCCCTACTTCCCATCTGCCACCGGACTTTCCGCTACAGCCGTGTCTTCCTGCTCCGCCTCATCTGGTGCAGGCATAAGTGTTTGCCTGAGGATCTGATCTACCTCTGCAAATGTCTCCGGGTGCTCACTCAAATATATCTTTGCATTTTCCCGTCCCTGGCCGATGCGGTCTCCTTTGTAAGAATACCACGCCCCGCTCTTTTTAATGATATCGTTTTTTGCGGCCAGGTCAAGCAGGTCTCCCTCTCTTGAAATCCCTTTCCCGAACATAATGTCAAACTCGGCCTCCTGGAATGGGGGCGCGACTTTATTTTTAACAACTTTGACGCGCACGCGGTTACCGATCTTCTCCCCCGCCTGGGACAGCGTCTCAATCCTTCTGACGTCCATGCGCACAGACGCATAGAATTTCAGCGCCCGGCCGCCAGTCGTTGTCTCCGGGTTCCCAAACATAACACCGATCTTCTCCCTGAGCTGGTTGATAAAGATCACCGTACAATTGGACTTGTTGATCACACTGGTCAGCTTGCGGAGAGCCTGGCTCATCAGCCTCGCCTGCAGGCCGACATGGGAATCCCCCATATCGCCGTCAATCTCGGCTTTTGGGACAAGTGCCGCCACAGAGTCCACAATAATGATATCCACCGCGCCGGAGCGCACCATCGTCTCTGTAATCTCCATCGCCTGCTCGCCGCTGTCCGGCTGGGAGATATACAGCTCGTCAATGTCAACTCCTATATTCTTTGCATAGACAGGGTCCAGCGCGTGCTCCGCGTCAATAAACCCGGCAATACCGCCCTGCTTCTGGACTTCTGCCACCATGTGCAGCGCCACGGTCGTCTTACCGCTGGACTCCGGCCCGTATATCTCAACAATACGGCCTTTCGGGACGCCTCCCACTCCGAGGGCAATATCTAAGCTGAGAGAACCGGTGGGCGTCGCCTCCACCTGTAAATGCGTAGTGTCCCCCAGTTTCATAATGGCGCCCTGTCCGTATGCTTTCTCAATCTGCTGGATTGCAGACTCCAATGCCTTGATCTTATTTTGATTTTTTTCCATTTTGACCTCCCCTTCTCTTGCGAACAGATGTTCTATATACGCTTATATTATATCATCTGGTGCGAATTGTCAACTACTTTTATAATTATTATAAACCAGGATACCCTCTCTGTCCATTGTTGTCTGGACGGATTTTAAGGCGTAAAACGCCACAGGTTACCCGGCTTTATACGCCAGCCGGTAAGTAGTTTTCACTCTGTATTTATCCGACACAGTTATCACCGCGCCGTCCCAGGGGTCGATGGCCACAAAATTTGCAGCCGATAAGGAGAGTGTGCCCGCCACATTCTGGTAGCCGGTCAGGGTGAGCCAGTGCTGGCTGCTCGTATCGCTGTAGACGTGGAGGATACAGGGGCGTCCCGCGGCAATCTGGGCGTAGGCTGCCTGCAGCACTTCCTGTTCCGAGGAGTAGGCTGCTGTTGTATAGCCCCCTTTTGACCAGTCACAGTCTACATTTGTTGCGCTCACCCAGTAAGAGCGTGGGTTCACAGCCCGCCCGCCCAATATGGCATTGCAGTAGGCGAGAGCATAGGAGGCGCATGCTTTTTTCTCCAGCGCATCTCCCGCGGACTGACAGCCGACAGCGGTGATCAGACTGGCGTTATAGACCAGACTGTGCCCTGGCGCAGCGCTGGCGGCACATACCCGGAATTCTCTGTCAAATGCTGTCAGCTGATGCCCGGCAGAATCTGACAATACCACTCTGTAGCGGTACGTGCCAGCCGGCAGTCTGCCAAATGTGAGCGCGCTGTCCACACCTGAGAGATCATATGTACAGCTTCCCGGCGCAACCGTTTTGGCCAGAACCGCCTCCCCCTTGCTGTTTACCACGGAAGCGGTAAGGGAAACGATCGTATAATTCGATTCCACAACCCCTTTTATCGCAAAGGGGCTGCCTGGCAAGAGCTGCGTGGGAAAGGTAGCCGCGCTGCTGACAGAGACCTTTGGTTTCGGCTCCTCTGTATTTTCCAGCCGGAATTTCCATGCCTTATTTTTCTTTCGGGCAGTTCCCACCAGTTTTTTGCCGGAAACACAGAGATATTCTTTCGTCCCTCTATTTTTCAGATAGACATAACTGCCCCCGGCAAACATGCACTCAAAAATCTGGTTTGCATCACTGCCATTCCTCTTCTTCTGGACGATTTTCGTATTGCCAGTGGCTTTTCCGCACCCGAGGTAGAGACCACTGTTGACATTTTTCAGGCGGAATTTTTTCCCGCCTGCCGCCTCCAGCGCCCATACCTGGCCCGTTCTCTCCCCCTTTGCCCCCGGAGAGATCACAGCTTTCTCCGACAGTGAGGAATCCCTCACCTCTGCCACCTGGCCTTCAACAGACTTCAGAGATATGTAATAAAATCCGGGCGTTTTCCTCAGCGGCGTATTTGCCCGGATTGCATATTTTTTCTTTTTCAGCTTTATGCCAAACAGCTTATATTTCCCGGCATTTGTCTTAACCCGGAATGTGTACCACCCCTTTTTCCGTATCCGGAGGCTGGTGGCGTTCTTTGTGAGCCTGGCTGCCTTTTTCCAGGAAGCATCGTATTTTGTTTTGATCTTCCCATAACGGTACTGAATCTTTTTCGTGGTGGACGATAAGACTGCCGTCTCCACTTTCTGTAGATAGTCCGGCTGCGAAGAGGCCGCCCTGACCCCAGAGACCCGGAACACAAATCCCAGGATCAGAGCAGGCGCACACATGAGTATGATCCGAATAAACTCTTTTTTTCTATCACTTGTAACCCCATCTCTCTGTATCTCATTCAAAGATTTTTTCAAGAAAAACAACGTAACCTTTTTTTGTCTCATAGACATCGGCCTTGCTTGTGACCTCCCAGGGGGCGTGCATATTTAACACTGCCACACCGCAGTCGATCACATCCATACCGTACAGTGCCATGATATAGGCGATCGTCCCGCCGCCGCCGATATCCACCTTGCCGAGCTCGGCCGTCTGGTACGCCACGCCGGAATCCTGTAAAATTCCGCGGATCCTGGCCATAAATTCAGCATTGGCGTCATTGCTGCCGGATTTTCCCCGGGAACCGGTAAATTTGTTGAATACCATACCCCGGCCAAAATAGGCCGCATTTTTCTTTTCATACGCAGAGGCATAGGTCGGATCATAGGCGGCGCTCACATCCGAAGACAGCATTTTCGAGTTTGCCAGACAGCGGCGCAGGGCGAGTTCTGTATACTGGCCGGCGCAGGCAAGCAGTTCCGCCACTGTATTCTCAAAAAAGTTGGAGCGCATGCCCGTCGCCCCGACACTGCCGACCTCTTCTTTGTCCACAAGGAGACAGCAGGTTGTAAACTCTGTGTCCTCCACTTCCAGCATGGCCGCCAGCGACGTGTAGGCACATACCCGGTCATCCTGCCCATATCCCATGATCATGCTGGCATCAATGCCAGACTCTCTCGCCTTTCCCGCCGGGACGACCTCCAGTTCGGCCGACAAAAAGTCTTCCTCCTCCACTCCGTACTTCTTCTTTAAAATAGCAAGCACGTTGGCCGCCACGGCATCTTTTTCCTCGCCCTTTAACGGCTGGCTGCCAAAGAGAATATCCAGCGCCTCGCCCTCGATCACTTTATCCGCTTTCTTTTCCATGCGCTCGTGGGCGAGATGGATCAGAAGATCCGTCACACAGAACACCGGATCTTTTTCGTCCTCACCGATGCAGACATCCACTGTCTCCCCGTCACTTTTTATGATGACACCGTGGATTGCCAGCGGCAGCGTCACCCACTGGTACTTTTTAATCCCGCCATAATAATGGGTATCCAGATAGGCGAGCTCTGTATCCTCATACAGAGGATTCTGCTTTATATCCATGCGGGGCGAATCAATATGAGCCCCCAGGATTGCCATCCCTTTTTCCATTGGCTGCCTTCCGATCTGAAAGAGGACGACAGACTTCTTCATATTCACGGCATAAACTTTATCTCCCGGCACCAGTGAATCGCCCTCAGCGATCACATCCCTCAAATCCCGGTACCCCTCTTTTTCCGCCATTTTGACCGCAAAGGCCGTACATTCCCGCTCCGTCTTTCCGGCGTCAAGAAACTCCCGGTATTTTTTGTTCAGTTTCTCCAGTTCTTTTATTTCCTTTTTCGAATACTCATTCCACACATTTTTGCGCTCCATACCTCGTAAATTCCTTTCTCTTCTCTATTCATCAAATTCCACAACAACATAATATCCTTTTTCGTTGTGCTTAATCTCTCTGACGATCCCGCGGTCAGATCTGAGCCGCTCGCGGAATGCATAATTTCCGGACATGGCCACCGCCGGATTGATCGTATAATAATAGGCACTGGGCAGGATGCCCTCTGTAACTGTCACTTCGTCCCCCTCCTGCACCAGATTTTCCCTCTCCATCTTAAATTCCATCTCCCGCATGCGAATCCTCCCCAAACGGACAGGTCCTACAATATAGTGTGCCATCCTGTCCCGTTTTTATCAATCATTTTTCAGAGGCGCTCTCCCCGGTCACTCTCATACCGGTCCCGGATCCGCAGCTCTGACATAATGAACTCATACCCGTCAACGCCGTCCTCAAGGGACAGGTCAAGACTGACTGCGATATTGTTCAATATATGTTCATCCAGCTCGTCTCTCATCTCCTCCAGTATTTTCATTTTCTCCCAATTGGTCTCGGCGTCAAAGAAATCTGTCATTTTTTTGAGTTTCCGCTCCCTTGGCCCCATGCTTTCAGATCCCGGGCCTTCCGCCTTTTTGCCCTGTTTTTGTCCCTCTCCCGGATCCTGCACGACCCCTTTTGATATTAGCGGCTGCTTATCCGGCAGATCGTCCCTCTTCCCCAATTGCTTTCTGCCCACCAGCGGCAGCTCATCAAATTCTTTCACATATTCTGAAAAAAACTGCCTCTTCTCCATGACATAGTGATCATACGGGTCTGTCAGCTCCTGATAGCAGATCACTTCCTGAAACGTCGGTTTTGTCTGTGCACGCGCAATAATTTGTACAGGCTCGCCTGTTCTTTTGTTGTAAAAAATTCCAGTTGTCATCGCAAACACTTCCTTTTCCTGTTCATTATTTATAGTATACCATTTATACCCGGAAATGACCAGAGCAAAAAGGCGCACTGTAATAAAAAGCATTGGAAACGTAACACTCTAAGAACGGCTTTGCCGTTCTTAGCTCCGCAAAAGGCGAAATTTCCTATAATCGAGTAGGAAGAAGTAATTAGCTCCCGTCCTCTCACACCATATTGCGTGTCGGGATTGATACAATCTTTGAGTAGGTGCTATCGTTTTTACATTTACCGCAAATGCCCAAAAATCAACACTTTTCAGTAAGGCAGATGCACCCTTGCATGGGCGGCTATCGTTTTATTTTTCAGAATTGCCGCACTTTCGATATTTGGGAGTGTAAAATTTAACGATAACCCATTTTTTAAGGTGGCTATCGTTATTTTTTGCACCCAAAAACTTTTACCGATTTAATGCCACCCGTTTCGAACAACTGAAATTTAGTGAAGCAATCCAACTTTAAATTTTATACAAGAATATACATTATACATCATATTTGCAATAACATTCATAACATATTCCACCTGAATCATTTAACATAGATAATGGTTTCCCACATATTGAACATGTTGTATACGCATCTTTTTTCTTGTTAATGATAAAAGTTTCCCCTCCAACCTCGATTTCTACATCTATATCATCCTCATCAAAATCTTCCAGTTCATCCATATAAGGCTCATACTCCGTTTCCTCTAACGAACCAGATATCAGTTCTGTTTCTTCAAAACCACTCTCACTTTCAAAATCAAGTAAAATATCTGCCTTTCTGATTACCTGAATTTCTATTTGTTCCATTAAAAACATGATGTGATGGTGGCGATTCTATTATCTCTTTAGTATCATCATCTCTTCCAGAATAACTATGGGAATCTCCTGAAAGTTGAACTTCATATCGTAAAATATATTTTACTTCATCATCATCTCTTTCAACTTGTTCACCACTAACAAATGACCAATCGTCTATTTCGAATTCATCTATCCCCAAATCACCGATGTGTGCTGTACCTTCGTCTATATAATCCGTCCCACTGTAAATTAATTTTGTTTCTATAGAATAGAAAACATCTTCAGATATTCTTTCACAATAATCTTCATCTGTCATTGCCAAAGCATACTGGACTATGTCTGGTTTCTCTATACCATAATCTTCGGCTATTTTTTCATAAAAATCATTTGAAACGAAGGAATAAATTTCCTGCTTTGTCTTACGGAATTCATTAAATAACTCTTCTCTTAGCTCGATGTTTCCATCTTCCTTTTTGTTCCACCAGTCACTTTTTACATCATCTGTTACAAGAATTACATTTTTCTTTTCTTTTTTGGCATATTGAAGAATTTGACTCCACCAAATATAATCTCCATATTTTCTTATTCCATCTTTATCATTATCTTTATATCCTGGTGGAACTGATTTCTCATATCTCTTTCTTCCATTTTCGCACAACCTATATAGCTCTAATTGAGAAAAAGGAGCTAATACTTGATTATTATTCCTTAGCTCTTCCATAAGCTCCGCGACAAAATCTGTCTTTTTCCATTTTTCTCCAACAAGACTAAGTGTGTCCTCTCTTTCAATAAAAAAATCCTCCACAATAGTAAGTTGCTCTTCTATTTTTTTATCTAAATGTGACAACAATTCATCTACATCTGGAAATTGCATCTTTTTTAAATTTATGCATGCTGCCAAAATTGATGATTTAGCACTGTTCAACGGTTTATTGCACTGATTTTTTGCATTTTTCAATTTGTTTGTTATTTCTTTATAACACTTTTTATAGTGCTGATTAAATTCTATTTCAACCATAGATGGTACTATTAAATATTGCTTGACAATACCCAAACATTCAATTGCGAAATCGCAATACCCTTGTGCAAAAGCATATATATGTAGGTATACATTTGCATCACATACAATTATTGTATTTCCTCCTTCTAGCAGATTTTTAATATTAATTTTTTCTGATCCAACAGCTTTATCGCTCATGTTTGTATCCTTTCATTAATAATTATTGATAGGCGTTTGCGAAACGCCAGAACCCGTATAAATACGGGATTCTTTTTGTTACAAAATAAAACAACTCCTCACTGGT
>CANRMO010000112.1 GCA_947631755.1 uncultured Lachnospiraceae bacterium
CCCTGAACTGGACAAATGCCAAACCAGACTGGCTCACATGCGAACATAACACCCCCGAAGATAAAACCGGATATTACATGGAGAGTTACTCCTTTACTGCCACTGATGTGCCGGCGGGCAGCCATGAGATAGAATTTACAGTGTCTGACAGTATCGGCACCACAGTAACCGTAAAGCGGACGATTCTGGCGGCATCGGATGACGCCATTCTCGTAACACAGACAGCAGATAAGATTAAGGCAGACGGCGACTTTATCTACTCCGCAGAAATTGCCTCTGTCACCGGCGGCCTTGGGGGAAACAGTATGTCCTGGAACTCCTATGGCGTAAAAGCAGATCCCATAGAAAATGACAAAAATAATCTGAACTGGTCCTTTATTGTCTCGGATGAATCGTATCAAATTCTTACGGTAAACGGCGAGGTCGTGGAAGAACAGACCTATACAGTTACGATATATGTGGCCGGCGACAGCGTTTCTTCCAAAGATCCCGACCTGGAGGCGGTTGATCCATCTCTCAAAAAAACCATCTATGTGACGGTCACTCCCGCCCTCACAACGATCGTGAGCGGTATGGTACGGCGAAACGATGGCACCTCAATAGCCGAACTGGATCCCACTGTCTGCTTCACAAATAAAGCGACAAAACAGGAATATGTGGCGCAGTATATAACGGATGGAAACTACCGCATCTCCCTGGCAGAAGGTACCTATGAGGGCCGTGCAAGTGTTAGCGTGGCCGGGAAAATCTATAATTTCTATCTTTCAGAACCACTGGTAATCACAGGGGAGAGCAGAGAGTTAGGGGGCATCGATTTCCTCTGTGACATGGAGGCGAGAAGCGTTGACGTAACGGATCTGAAAAACGGAGCATCTTTTACAGAGATGCCGCCTGCCTATAAGGACGGCGTGCGAATCGCCATCACCCCCCGGAACTGGTATGACGAAAACGGCAGCTATATGGGATACCGGCATGCACTGAATCTGATGCCCGGAGAATATGACCTCCACTGTGATAAAGTTCTTGTGTTTGTGGGCGAGAACGCAGAGGCAAGTTACCTGTACACAGCCACCGCCCACATCATAGTGGATAAGGACAGCACAGAAGTAAATGCTGTCTACACGATGTATGACTGGGACAGCCGGAGCAGTGAGACGATCGATATCGGGACAGGGCAGACAGAGGGCAGTACAATAATATCCCCCACACAAAAACAGTATGTAACAAAACTAACGGTGGCAGAGGCCGGCATGTACGAGATCTACACCACCCACGATACAACAAACGGACAATACGACAACACCCACCATCAGGACGGCATCGGAGTATTCACTGCCGACGGTTCCAGTGTGTGGATGCCGGATGGTACCGAAAACCACGCAACGATAAAATTGGAGCCGGGCCTCTATTATATCAGCCTGGATAGCCTGTGCGGAGAAACTTTCGCTCTGTATGTAAAAGCAATGGCCCCTCAAAAAATATCTGGCCAGATTAAAGATATAGACGGCAATCCGATCACCTTTACGGACGCTCTCCCTGTCATTACCTTTGGCCACGAATTAGGAGAGGGCGCCGCCGTGGTGGCAAAAGACGGCACCTATACCGGAACCATTTACACCGCCCCTGGCCAATCCACCCAGTACGGCTCTCTGAAGATCAAAATGCCTGGGGCACTTTTAGATGAATATGTCAATTTCGAAGTAAAAACAGGTGAGAGCACTGTTGCAGACATCACATTCTGTGTGATTACTGTTCTTGTAGATCCCCGTTATAAAGATGGGTATACCTGTTCCTATGGATCCTGGCATGAATTCGACGGCGCAGAACAGGCAGAGGGCAGTGTGATCTATAAGAAGCCGAATGATTGGGAGACCTGTGAACTGATGGCCAGGGTGACAGCCAAAGAACATTCCTCCGGCAAATCTACTGACATGGCCGCCTTTATCACTTTTGTAGCGGACTCCAATCAGACTGTGACCGCGGAGTTTAAAGACTGGCAGCCAGAGCAGGAAAATGTCACGGCAATCGAAATAAATAAGCAGACAGCAGAGATAACACCGAATCCCGACGAATATGGATTTGTGTCCGACTGGTACTGTTTTACAACAGGATCTGCGGGCGATTATCAGATCAGCATGTCCAATCCGGAGGGATGGTACTCTCTCTACAACCAGTACGGTGAGTACTGTTATCCAGAAAAAAGTCCAGATGATGACCTTTCTATTTCTAAGACATACCGGCTGGAGGCAGAAACTACCTATTATCTGCAAGTAAACGAGGAGGGGGCAGAACCTTATCATCTAAAAGTTGAGACGATAGAATAAAAACATAAGACAGCAAAAAATATAAACGGGCCGAATCAGCGGGGAAGTTTTACACAGAAGTGTTACCCGCCCTGATTCGGTCCATTTTTATTTTAGATGTTATTCTATACTGTCCGGCGCCTCAGGCCGTGCCGCAAGCGTAGGAGACGATCATGCCGCCCCGCTCCGCATAGTAGCTGCAAAGTCCCCTCGTCTCTGTGATGAAGACATCCACATGAGTCCATCTGGCCATAATCTCTCTTTTCAGACGCTCCGCCATCACTTTATTATGGCAGTGGCTGATATATATTTTCCCCTTTGTAAAGTGATTTGATGTTATCATATCCACAATAGAAGAAATTACGCTGTTTTTTCCCCGCTTCTTGCCCACAATCGCGATCCGCCCCTCTTTACTGGCGCGCCCGATCGCCCAGATATCGAGTTTCCCGGCGATAAACCCGGACAGCTTGCTCATTCTTCCATTTTTAATGAGATTCGTAAAGGAGGACAGGGCAAACACCGTCTTTATCTCCTCTGTATATCCCTGCATATAGTCAACAATCTCCTCAAACTGGTCTCCCCGCTCGATCAGTTCAATGAGTTTCTCCGCCAGGATACTCAGTCCCGAACCGGCCGATTTTGAGTTGAGTATATAGATTTTTTTATCGGGGTACTCCTCCAGCACCATCTGCCTCGCCGCCAGTGCACTGCTGTAGCTCCCGGAAAGCGCCTCCGATATCGTGATGGCAATTGTCTGCTCCGCTTCCATAAACGCCTCCTGCCACGCCCCCGGAGAAGGGCAGGAGGTCTGTCCGGCCGTCGGACAATTCTCCATCGCTTCCACAAGGGATATCGTGTCCAGATTTTCGTCATCCGTGTATTCCCGCCCCCCGACGCGGATATGGAATGGAATCGTCCGCACAATTATAGTTTCATTTTTTATGTCCCTGAATAAATGATCACAACTGGAATCCGTCGCTATCGTCCACATAATACACCACCTCGTCTTATGATGTATTAGTTTTTACAATATACCCGCCGGATTATGCAGTGATATTGACGTATGTCCGCGGGAGCAGCGCCGGTCCCATCTCTTCTCAATCAACAGACAGGCTCCGAATACCCGGTCACTCCTCTCACGAACTGAAAAAGCTTCACATCTTTATCTCCCACTTCTCCAGCTCCTCCGTCTTTCATATTGTAATACATATACTTCCGCCCGGGCATATCATCTCCATATTCGTCCTTTTTATAATAATCAAACTCTCCGATCCAGAGTCCGCCCTCCAATAAACCTGTCATGTGCCCAGTCTTTACCCGCCAACATTCAATGCCATCATAATCTGAATAATAATACACTTCCGCATGTTCTTTCAGAAACTCTGACGGCCCGCCCTCATATGTCAGTCCGCTTCCGTCCATTCCCACACTGAGTACCATATAAAACTTCTCGTAATCATAACCGTCCTCTTCTTCTTCACCGTTCTCTGCCTTTCTGTCCCCGGAAATCTCCTGCTCCCCCCGCACCGTCAGATATAAGCGGCTGCCAGAGGTAAAAATCCCCTGTATATCATAATCCATCCCACTGTTTTCGGCATCTGTCTGCCAGTGGGTGCTGATCATCTCCGCCACTTCTTCTACAGGAAAGAGCTCTTTTGTTTTCTTCTTTGCAAAGTCATAGCGGCAGACAGCATTCTCTCCCATATAGTACAACCCGCCGTCTGCGACAGCAGAGGGCGTCCCCAAATAACCAAAATCCTGGCCCATCTCCCAATAACTTGATATCCAGGTTTTGCCCCCGATCTTCTCTTTCTTCCAGTCAGACAGATGCACGAGAAACAATCCGTCCTCACTCCGGTAAAACAGGCAGTCATCATAAAACTGCCCGAGCCCATATTCATCTGTCACCTGCACAACATCATTTTCCTTTTTCCCGCTGATGGCAGTCTTTTTCCTGGAATCGATATCATAGGCATACAACCGGCCATCATCGCTTGTATACACAACACTGTCATCACTGGCGTAATAAAAATCTCCCCACCAATGAACTTCTACAACTTTCTGCTTCTTATCAATGTCAATCTTCTCTCTATTTCCCTCTCGGATAATAGGAACCCGCCAGACCGCGCCGTCCTCGGACCAGTAATCACATGTATCACAGTAATACAGATAAGAATCCGAGACGTAGATCTGTCCGAAATATCCATTCTCTTCTGACCAGTCCCCCACCTTGTAGTACTTTTCCTTTGAGCCATCCAGCGGGTAAATGTACACACCATCATTCAGATCGGACACATAGACACAGTTCTGGCTCGTGTAGCGGGTACCTCTCCGCCCGGCAAGAAATTTTTCTATCGGTCTGCCCACATCTGCCTTTCCAGCCCCGGATACCCCGCCAGAGGCACCTGTTCCCGATACCACATTACCCGATACCGCAATTCCTGACACAGCCCCACCGGTGGCCGATCCGCTCCCCGCTGTATTCCGTGAGCCGCAGCCTGTGCACATAACGGCCATTAACAGGCATGCTGCCGCAATACATATAGTCCCATATAATCTGGTCTTTTTATTCCACCTTTTGTTATTTTCCACACGAATCCCCTCTTGCTTCTCCAAATTCCCCAAAACCACGAGCGTCACGCTTCGCGAGACTGCTCGGTGTTCGCATAGCCAACGTAGTTGGCATTGGCGCTCGGATCGTCTTGTGCAAGCACAGACATATCCTCGCTTTGCCTTCGCGCAAAATATGAAAAAGCACTCTCCCAGCCGCACTGGGAAGAGCACCTTTTATATTTCCCTTGGTTTATTTTTACAGATCCACACCGCCGATGGCCTCATTCTTAAGTCCATCATTAATTACATAGTATGCTTTGCCTTCCTCCGGTTTCACATACAATTTCATTCTCTTGATGGCAGATGCTTTCTTGCCGTCTGCCTCCCAGGCTGCAATTACTTTGCTTTTAATCTCTTTTTCAGGGTACTCGTTGCCTCTATACTGCACAAATACTTCTGCGTTTACCTCATCTGTCTTTTTAGCAGCCGCTGATTTCGGCGGTCTCCCCGGTGACCTTCTTGTTGTCGTCTTTTTCGTCGTCGTTTTCTTCTCCGGAGCTTTTTTGGCAGGCTCCTCTTTAGCGGCCACTTTTACTTCCGGCTTCTCAGTCTCTTCTACTGTCTCTGTTTTCACAGCTGCAGCTGCCGGTGCTTTCTTTACTGCTTCCTCTTTTACTGTCGTCTGTGTTGCCTTCTTGGCATCAGCCGCAGTCGACGTAACAGGCTTTTTAGTTCTCGGTGCCATAATAAACCTCCACGTTTTCAATATTATTTGTTATTTGATAATTAGATTATACACCGTATGTCTCCTTTTTACAATAACGAAATCGCACAAAAAATAATAAATTATAAAAAATAACAGGGCATATTTACCAAAAACCCTTTACTTTTTTTCTGTTATCCCGTAAAATAGTGTATAAATAAAAATGTATCGGGAACACTACCCATACGATCAGAAAGGATGGAACAGTATGAAAAAATTTCTCAAATTTCTTCTCGGCCTGGCAGCCGTTGGCGCTGTAGTAGGAGGAGTTTTATATTTCTTAAAAAATATTCTGATGAAAGATTATTTAGAAGATTACGACGACGATGATTTTGACAACGATCTCTATGAGGAAGATGACCAGAGAGATTATGTCACTCTCACGCCGGAAGAGGACAAAGAGAAAGAGACTGAGGCTTCCGAGCCGGATGAACTGATCCCGGATGACTCCGAAAAAGACAAAGAAGAATTTTGATCTCCCGCATAAGATTATTTCAAAAAAATTATCAGACGCCCCTGTCAGGCAGAACGACCTGACAGGAGCGTCTTCTTTTTTCTTTATCGTGACAGCCTCTTTGTCATACTGTACAGATGCTCGTCAATGTCTTTTGTCATAGCCAGGGCCTCATCAATGTCGTAGTGAGTAAACTCACCGTCCCTATATGCCACGACGCGGTTCGTCTGGCCCTCAATCAGAAGATCCACCGCCAGCGCTCCCATAGCAGAGGCATACACGCGGTCACGGCAGGTCGGATTGCCTCCTCTCTGGATATGTCCGATTACCGTGGCACGGGTCTCAATACCCGTTGCCTGCTCAATCCTCTTCGCCATTTCATGGGAATTGCCAATTCCCTCCGCATTGACAATGATGTGATGCTTCTTGCCGATCCGGCGCTTAGACAGAATTTTTTCTATGATCGCCTGCTCCGCATTCTCATTGTGGCGCTCTGGGACGAGCACATACTCAGAGCCGTTAGAGATGCCACACCACAGGGCAATGTGGCCCGCCGTCCGCCCCATGACTTCTATGATACTGCAGCGCTCATGAGAGGCAGAAGTGTCGCGCACTTTGTCGATTGCCTCCATAGCGGTGTTGCAGGCCGTATCAAAGCCGATCGTATACTCCGTGCAGGCAATGTCCAGATCAATGGTGCCCGGAATCCCGATCGTGTTGATCCCATTTTCCGAGAGTTTCTGCGCGCCGCGGAACGACCCGTCACCGCCGATAACAACAATGCCATCGATGCCGTGTCTGTGGCAGACCTCTGCCGCCTGTTTCTGTCCTTCTGGCGTCATCATCCTCTTGCAGCGGGAAGTAAAGAGTATCGTCCCGCCTCTCTGCACGATATCTGTCACGCTCATCGTATCCATATCTATAATGTCTTCCTCCAGAAGACCCGCATAGCCGCGCTTAATCCCTTTCACTTTCAGTCCACTGGCAATCCCAGCCCGGACAACGGCACGGATCGCCGCATTCATACCGGGGGCGTCGCCGCCGCTTGTTATCACTCCGATCGTACTCACTTTTCCAGCCATAATCTTCCTCCATAAATTACTCATCTGTTTCTATTATGTAACAACAACTGTAAAATAAACTTATTACGCACAAAATTTATTTTACTATGATTGCAGATTTTTTTCAATACTCTTTTCCACAACTTTCACATTATCCTCGCCGAAACAATTGTACAGCCTCTCCAGAAGCTCCCTGCACACATGGGTGGAGCAGCTGTTTGGCAGCCGTTTTTTCGCCCGTTCCACAGAGAGGTAGATAATTACCTCATCCTTTCCGTCATACCCGGCCAGAATCTCCAGAAGCTCCGCCTCCTTCTCCCGATAATCTTCTTTTGTGCGGCACTGGATCCACAACGATTTATCCAGTTCATCAAAGGGCAGGATCTGCGAACAGATCAGTTTTGCCGGTTTGTCCTCTTCCACCGCAGCCCGTCCCTGTATAAAAACTTTCCGGTCCTCTTCCAGAACAGGGCGGTTCTTTTCATAATCCCTCGGAAAGACAATGACCTCCACTGTGCCGTAGAGATCCTCCAACGAGAGAAAGGCCATCAGGTTATTTGTCCTGGTCGTTTTCACCGTCTTACCTG
>CANRMO010000113.1 GCA_947631755.1 uncultured Lachnospiraceae bacterium
GCGCCCCTCTGCCAATCATCACACCGTCGCAGCCGGTCTCCTCAAGCATGCGCTCCGCATCCTGTGGCGTCACCACATCTCCGTTTCCAATCACAGGGATGGACACTGCCTCTTTCACATCCGCGATCACTTTCCAGTCTGCCCTGCCGCTGTAGTATTCCTCTCTCGTCCGCCCGTGTACTGCCACGGCAGCGGCACCGGAAGCTTCTGCCGCCCTTGCCATTTCCACCGCCTGGACATCCCCCCGGTGAAATCCTTTGCGAAATTTGACCGTTACCGGTTTTTGGATTGCCCTCACCGTTTTCTCTATGATCTCTGCCGCGAGCGGAATATTCTGGAGCAGGGCTGCCCCCTCTCCATTGTTCACCACCTTTGGCACCGGACATCCCATATTAATGTCCAGAATATCAAAATTCCTCTCCTCGATCCGTTTTGCCATCTCGCTGACAATATATGGATCTGAGCCAAAAAGCTGCAATGAGACAGGGCGCTCCTTCTCCTCGATCTGGAGAAGGCTCTCTGTATTTCTATTGTTGTAGAATATCCCCTTTGCACTGACCATCTCTGTACAGAGAAGATCAGCCCCCTGTTCCTTACAGAGAAGACGAAAAGGCAGATCCGTTACTCCTGCCATCGGCGCCAGTATAATATTTCCGTCAAGACAAACATTGCCTATCGCCAATTTTCTCATTTTATCTGTTCCTCTGGAAACTGTTCAGAAATAATTCCTCAGTTTCCTATCGTCCTCTCATAGATCAGTCTCATGCCATTCAGTGTCAGTTCCGGATCATATACATCGATCTTATTTGTCCCCTCTGCAATGATTCTTCCCAGTCCACCGGTTGCCACTACTTTTATATCTCCAAACCCGGACTCTCTCTTAAACTGGTCAATGATATACTCCGTCTGTCCGATCGTACCATATACAAGCCCCGCCTGCATGCTGGTGATCGTTGTCTTTGCTAAGATCGATTTCGGTTTGACGATCTCAACCTCGGGGAGCTTCGCGGCATTGCTCCAGAGTGCATTGGCACTGATCCGTATTCCCGGGGCGGTAACTCCGGCTGTCAGTGCGCCGTCAGCTGTCATCAGGTCATACGTTGTCGCCGTCCCATAATCAATCACAATGACCGGGCCGCCATACAGATAATACGCCCCCGCCGCATCAACCACCCGGTCCGCCCCGATCTCCATGGGATTGGTAGTGGCGATTCGGATTCCAGACTTTGTCCCCTGGCCCACGATCATAGGATTGCATTTTAAATATTTTTTTATGCCGCTGGTAAGGGAGTACATGATCTTGGGTACTACAGAGCATATAATCACATCATCCATGTCCTCTGCCGAGGCATTTTGATGAGACAGCTGTTCCATGATCTGCACGCCAAACTCATCCGATGTCCTCGGCAGGCTTGTCGTCAGCCGGAACTGATGCATGATCCGTTCCCCGTCAAAGAGCCCAAAAGTCAGATTTGTATTTCCCACATCAATCGCTAGTAACATATTCTCCTCCATCTCCGGATGCCAGAAAAAATGAGCGGTAATATTCTTCCAGATTCTCCAGCAGTTCCATGTACTGCACACGATACTGCTTTATTTTCAGATGACTCCCAATCTCATCATAGGTAAAATCATTTTCCGTGGCAGTCGATGACATGTACAGCGTGCCGTCCTCGTCAAACTCCATAGTAAAAACCCCGCCCACATCTTCTGTCATAGCCACTGCCATAATCTGAATTTCCTCTTTTATCCGCGCGGGCAAAGAATCGTATCTGGGATTAAAATAATATTTTCTCTCATATGCGCTGCAGGCACACAAAACTTGTTCTTCCCTCATAGAATTCTCCATTTCTACAGCAGTAGTATCACACATCTTCTCCGCCCATGCGCTCGCAAAGAGGCACATATGGCTTGTGCTTGCCGACAGCTTTGTAAGCCGGTCGTATAATCTTGCCCGCGTTTACAAGTTCCTCCAGGCGATGCGCGCTCCACCCCGCAATTCTCCCAATGGCAAAGATCGGCGTGTACATCTCCAGGGGAATCTCCAGCATGCTGTACACAAGGCCGCTGTAAAAATCAATATTGGCACTGACTCCCTTATAAATATGGCGCTCATCAGCAATTACCTGAGGCGCCAGTTTTTCCACCAGCCTGTACAATTCAAACTCTTTCTGCATCCCTTTTTCCTCGGCCAGTTTTTTTACAAAACGGCGCAATGTTTTGGCTCGGGGATCGGATATGGAGTACACCGCGTGCCCCATTCCATAAATCAGGCCCGACTTATCAAACGCCTGCCGGTTCAACAGGGCAACGAGATAAGACCGCACCTCTTCTTCGTCACTCCAGTTCTTTACCTGTCTCTTCATTTCCTCAAACATGAGCGAAACTTTTTTATTGGCTCCGCCGTGCCTCGGCCCTTTCAGCGAACCGAGCGCCGCAGAGATTGCCGCATAGGTGTCCGTGCCAGAAGAGGTCACAACATGATCCGTAAAAGTTGAGTTATTTCCTCCGCCGTGTTCCGCATGGAGCACTAAAGCGATATCAAGAATTTTCGCCTCAAGCGCTGTAAATTTACTGTCCGCCCGCAACATATGAAGAATATTCTCCGCCGTGGAATATTCCGGTTTCGGTGGGTGCAAAAAGAAGCTGGATTCCTCATGAAAATAACAGGCTGCGTGGTATCCGTATACGGAAAACATCGGAAAGAGAGCTACAAGCTGCAGGCATTGACGCAGGACATTTTCTGTGGAAATGTCATCTGCATGGTCATCATAAGAATAGAGCGTCAGTACACTCCGGCCCAGCATATTCATCAGATCTGTGCTGGGAGCTTTCATAATGATATCCCGAACAAAACTCGTGGGCAGGCTCTGCCTGTAATATGCAAGCATATCCTTCAATCCATCCAGCTCCTTCTCATCCGGCAGTTTGCCAAAAAGAAGCAGATAAATAACTTCTTCAAATCCAAACCGTTTCTCAGCCAGAAAGCCTTCCACGATTTCTTCTATATCAATTCCCTGATAGAACAATTTTCCCTCACAGGGAATCATCTCTCTGTCAACTACCGTATAGGAGTGGATCTCCGATACCTCCGTCAACCCGGTCAGTACGCCCTGTCCGTTCAGATCCCGGAGTCCGCGCTTCACTTCATATTTTTCAAACAGGGTAGAGTCAATCGTGCTGCTCTCTTCACACACAGATGCCATCCTATGTAACCAGTCATTTCTGTATCCGGCACTTAATTTATCGTTCATATTGGCTCCCTTCCTCTCTGTTATCGTTACTATTCGCAGTTATTTGTGAATAATAACACCTACAATGTCACATACATAACCGCTTTAATCGTATGCATACGATTTTCCGCCTCCCGGAACACAACATCCGCATAATCCTCAAACACTTCATCCGTCACTTCCATCTCCGTAAGACCGTATTTCTCATAAATTTCTTTCCCGATCGTTGTCTTCAGATCATGAAAAGCCGGCAGACAGTGCATAAACACCGCGTTTTCTCCGGCATTCTCCATTACTGCCCTGTTGACCTGATAAGGGGACAGGGCCTTTATGCGCTCTTTCCACACATCGTCCGGCTCACCCATGGAAACCCACACATCGGTGTACAGGACGTCAGCGCCTTTTGTCCCCTCCTCCACATCTTCTGTCAGCGTGACGCTGCCACCGCTCTCACTGGCATATTCCCTGCACAGTGAAACCAATTCTTCATTCGGAAAATATTCCCTGGGCGCGCAGGCCGTAAAATGCATTCCCATCTTGCTGCAGGCAATCATGAGAGAATTGCCCATATTGTACCGGGCATCGCCCATATAAGTCAATTTAATCCCCTCGAGCCTGCCAAACTGCTCCTCTATAGTGAGCAGGTCTGCCAGCATCTGAGTCGGGTGGTATTCATTTGTCAGACCGTTCCACACCGGCACGCCGGCATACTCAGCCAGTTCCTCGACAATCTCCTGGCCAAATCCCCGGTACTCGATGCCATCGTACATCCTCCCCAGAACACGGGCCGTGTCGGCAATACTCTCTTTCTTTCCGATCTGGGAGCCCTTGGGATCCAGGTAGGTCACACCCATCCCCAGGTCGTGGGCCGCCACCTCAAAGGAACAGCGGGTGCGTGTGCTGGTCTTCTCAAATATAAGTGCGATATTCTTCCCCTCAAAAGGCTTTTCCGCGATTCCTTTTTTCTTTTTCTCTTTTAATTCCTTTGCTGTATCAAGCATATACCGGATTTCATCCCGGGTAAAATCTTTCAGCGTCAAAAAATGTCTTCCCTTTAAGTTCATTCCAATCCGTATCCCTTCGTCACAAATGATTTCTGTATTCTATTATTTCGTATTCTGGATCACTTCCGCCGTCGCCTTTGCCAGTCCCGCAATCCCCTGGATCTCAGACGGGATAATAATCTTGGTAGCCTGGCCGTCCGATGCCTTTTCAAAAGCCTCCAGGCTCTTCAGCGTCAGAACCTGCTGGGTAGGAGCCGCTTCGTTCAGATATCTCAGGCCATCCGCTGTCGCTTTCTGGACTGTCTCAATAGCCTGGGCCTTACCTTCAGCCTCGCGGATCATCGCCTCTTTCTTCGCCTCCGCTCTCAGGATCGCCGCCTCTTTCTCTGCCTCTGCCTCCAAAATCGCCGATTCTTTCTTTCCCTCGGCCACGAGGACAGTGGACTTCTTTTCGCCCTCTGCCCGGAGAATAGACTCACGCCTCTCGCGCTCCGCTTTCATCTGCTTCTCCATGGAATCCTGTATCTCTCTCGGCGGAATGATATTTTTCAATTCTACACGGTTCACTTTGATACCCCACGGATCCGTGGCAATATCCAGGCTGGAACGCATCTGGGTATTGATCGTCTCGCGGGAGGTAAGTGTCTGGTCCAGTTCCAGATCACCGATGATATTTCGGAGTGTCGTCGCTGTCAGGTTTTCAATGGCCATAATCGGATTCTCGACACCATAAGTAAAGAGTTTCGGATCTGTGATCTGAAAAAATACTACCGTGTCAATCTGCATCGTCACATTGTCCTTTGTGATAACCGGCTGCGGTGCAAAATCCATCACCTGCTCTTTCAGCCTTACCTTGCGGGCTACTTTGTCAATAATCGGCACCTTGAAATGAAGACCGACAGACCATGTCGCCTGATACCCGCCAAGGCGCTCAACAATAAACGCATGAGCCTGTGGCACAATCTTTATGCAGGATGCCACAAGGCACAAAAGTATAACAATAATTACTGCTACAATTACCAGGGTCATATTATCCATAATTTCAATCCTTCCTTTCTCTTTCCACCATCAGTTTTACCCCTGAAATGGCCTTTATAACAACAGTTTCTTCTTTTTCGAGCACAGTGTCATCCGCGCTGCGGGCAGTCCACTCCATCCCCTGGAACCGGACTTTTCCCTGTCCTCTCTGATTATCAATATCCTCAATAACTAAAGCCTTTTTTCCCACAAGATCATCAATATTTGTCTTTGTTCTCTCCTTATTGATCACCTTCATGGCAAAAGGCCGCACCAGAATCATCACTAAAACAGATACAACAACAAATAAAACAGCCTGCAGCCAGATCGGTGCGCCAAGACCGGCCGCGATGGCAGCTGCCACAGCTCCCAGACTGAACCAGATCGTCGTCAGCCCCATTGTGAATATCTCAATCACCAGCATGATGGCTACAATGATCAGCCAGATTATCGTCTCCATGGTCACACTTCCTCTCTATTCAGTTTATTCATAATCTTTCTATATCATACTAAAAAAACAGACACATTGCAAGCAATACCGAAAAACGCCGGCCCAGTCTCCAAAATACTTCCCCCGGCGCCGGCGTTTTATCTGTTTATTTTACTGGCAGAGTTTCTTTACGGTCTGGTTGATCACCTTTCCGTCAGCCTTGCCTTTCAGATCCCCCATAACAGCTTTCATGATCTGTCCCATGTTCCGGGTGGCAACGACATCTGCAAATTTCTCTTTGATATAGCTTTCCACCTCTTCCGCCGACATGAGCTGCGGAGCAAACTCTGAGACCACATCATACCTGGTGCGGTATTCCTCGAGCAGATCTGTTCTCTCAGCCGGGCAGCTGTCAATCTGCTCTTTCACTGTCTTCATTTCTTTCAATACCACTTTCGAGACGATTTCCTCAGAGATATCATCCCGGCACCCCTCGTCAATGGCAGTCTTTTTTGCGGCAGAAACCAGGGCAGAGATCGCATCTTTCCTCGGTTTATTCTTTGCTTTCATCGCAGCAATCATTTCTTTTTGCAATTGTTCAAATGTCATTTTTTTAATCCTCCTACTGTTTTACAAATTAGCTTTTCCGATATCTTAACTCCCAGACGAAAAAAAATCAACTCTTTCTTTCAGAAGTCACTTTTTGGCTTTTACTATCCTCCCCGTCAGTTTTCCCTTTTTCTTTTCAAATGATATGCCGAGCGGTTTGCTGTAAGCCCTCAGCCGCTTCAATATCCTGCGATATCTTTTGCCAGCGGCAATCTCTGGCTGGTAATTGTTGATTCCGCTGGCAGAGGAGAGAGAGCAGGGAATGACCTCGGCATAACTCTTCTTTTTTAGAATTTTATTCCCGCGAAAAGTAAATGTCTGCCGGAAAATCATAGTGTCTTTATCCCTGGGATTAGTATTGCCGCCAAAGCAGAAATTTCCCAGACTGTACACAATATAACTCCCCTTATAGCACTCGATGCCCTGCAGCACATGGGGATGATGGCCCAGCACCAGATCCGCCCCCTGGCTGACCGCATAGTGACCAAGATTTTTCTGCGTGGTCCCCGGACTGTATTCGTATTCAGTGCCCGCATGCATACTCACAATAATGATATCCGCTCTCTTCTTTTTCAGACGCCGGATTCCTTTGTGGATCAAATTCTTGCTGCCCGCCTCACCCTCCAGCCCGTTGACCGCCACCATGCCTATCTTTTTGCCCCTGGCCGTATATGTACTTATTTTGCTGTAGGAAGCACATCGGATATCCGCTTTCTTTAGTGCGGCAATGGTGTCACTGTAACTCACAGAGCCGTAGTCCCGACAGTGGTTATTGGCAAAGGAAACTGCCTCAACACTTCCCTTTTTCAGTATGTTGGCGTAAGAGGGACTGCCGCGGAAAGCATATTTCTTGTCCGCACGGCTGCCCCGTTTTGTCAGTGTGCCCTCCAGATTGGCAATGGTCAGGTCATCTTCCTGGAATACCGAAGACACTTTTTTTAAAAAATACCCATTGTCTTTCACCCGCCTGTGTACGGCATAGAAATTGACACTGGCGGGGGAGCTGCTGTCGCTGCCAAATGTGCAGTCCCCCACCGCACTGACCGTGATGGAGACTTCTTTATTTGCGGCAGACTCCGCCCCAGACGGCCTGGCCGCCAGAATACCGGCAGTAGACAAGCCGCACAGCAAAATTAAAATAATCCCTATCTTTTTCATTCATAAGTACCTTCATTTTTGGCTTGAACTTATTACTGTTTTTACAAGTTGCCAGCCTATACTTCCTTCTCTCAATAAAGATAATGCATTTTCAAATTTCACCCATTTTGCAGAGTCAACCTCACCCGACAACTTAAAATCTTGTTTACTCACTGTCGCTTTATACCCCAGCATTAACATCTCTCTCTAGTATAATAATGGTGTAGTCAGTCAAGACTACTCAGTCTATAGTTTCTATAACTAATTGATAACCGTAAGCAGGG
>CANRMO010000114.1 GCA_947631755.1 uncultured Lachnospiraceae bacterium
TTTTTCTCCAGGTCTTTTATCTCGCTTTTTAATGACTTCTTCTCTTCTTCCAGGGAAGAAATCTGTGTATCCCTGGCGGCCAGCTGCCCGTCGCCGTCCGCCCCGCCCACATGGGATCTCAGGAGAGTCGGCCGGATCAGCACAAAACAGACGACAATGCCGACTATAATGCCGAGAATGACATATACAACTGGCATAAGGGAATTTTTCTCCTCTTTATATGTCCCCACAGGCGTGACATTCTGTAAAGGATCTTTTTTCTTCGCAGCCTTTTTCGGCGAGGCGCCGTCCCGGCGGTTCCCTGTGTCCATTTTACTGCCAATTTCATTCATATAACGGAGCGTAGTCGTATTATTAAAATCAATGCGCCTGATCCGGTTCAGACATTTTGCCGCATTCTGGTACTGCTCTGCATGGATATACAAGAGTGCCAGAAGCTGCTGCGCCCTCACAAGATGAGGACTCATCTGGACTACTTTTTTCAACTGGATCATCGCCAGATCCTCACTGCCCGCCAAAGCAGAGGAGAGAGCTGCATTATATTTTTTTATCGCATAATTTGCCCCGTCCAGCTCAGTCTGGTTCGCCTGCACCGTCTGGATAAAATAATCCGCGCGGTTGTGATCCGGCTGCAGATATTTACTCAGCACCCACTCACTCAGCGCCAGCACGATCTCACCCATCTCATAGTAGATCAGTCCGAGCAGATTCCTGGCGTCTGTATTGGCCTTATTGAACTGCAGGCTTTTTTTCAGAATCGCGATCGCTCCCGAAAGATCCCGCACCTCCGCTTTTTGAAGGCCCTGGTTATAGTAGGTGTTGGAGATTCGTCTGACATAATGGACGACAGACAGATCCTGCCCGCAAAATCCACAGCGCGCGGCCGTGTCACTGATGTTTGCATCACAATTCGGACATCTCATGATCATTTTCCTCCGGTATCCTGTTTAGAATCTGCTCACTATACCATACCTTTTGCATCCTGTATCAATTCTTTCACAATATCTATCACATCTGTCAGATTATTGTTGTAAACAACATCTTCCACCTTTTCCACATCGGGACTCGGCTGAAATTTCGCCAGCTCTTCCTCATATTTTAACACAGCGGCATCTCCCTCCATTCCTTTTACTGCTTTTCCTATTATCCATAAATTTATAATAACGATTTTCAAGCCAAAATGCAAGAAAGAAATGTCGCGGTTTTATGACAAAAAAACTTACACCAATTCTCTCCACTCATTGATGACCTCTTCACAGCAGTCCACGTCGATATTTTCATTCGCCTCTTTCAGCCGTTCCAGAAGTCCCGCCTGTACATCGTCATAATCATACCGGGTCATCTCATGAACTGCATTTTCCATCCGGTCCATATCCAGTTCGCCCATGGCCTCCTGCATCTCCGTAAAGAGCCGCAGCAGTTCATCCCTCTCAATCGTGCCGCCGATCTTATCCTCATCATCCGCGGGCACATAGGGCTTGAGCACCTCAATAAACGCCCGGTAAATCTCCAGCATCTCATCGCTGTGGCTGCGGACAAGCGCAATATCTCTCGCATTGCTGGCCGCCTCCATCGCCGCCGCCAGATCCGACAGCTCGATGGCCCCGATCTGCCTCGACGCACTTTTCAGCGCGTGGACCTCAATCGTATAGGCCGGCCAGTCGCCGTCCACCTCCAGCTGTTTGATGAGGTTTGCTTTTTTCTCGATCACCTGATAATAATCATTTAACACATTCAGAAACAGCTTTTCACTTCCCAGCAGTTCCAGCGCGTATTCAGTATCCAGGCCGTCAATCTTTATCCTCTCTTCCGCCTCCTCTTTTCCTGAGAGCGGGTTCTGTCCTGCCATGCTCTTCTGGATCTTTTCCTTTGGCAGCCAGTATTTCAATTTCGAGATCATAATCCTCATCTCAATGGGCTTGGCGATGATATCATTCATACCCTCATCCAGGAACATCTTCTTTGTCCCCTCTACCACATTAGCCGTCAGTGCCAGGATCGGCACCTCATTGTAGTCCGGATGGAAACGGCGGATCAGGCGTGTCGTCTCCACACCGTCAATCTCTGGCATCATGTGATCCATCAGGATCAGGTCGTAGCTGTTCTCCGTGATCAGCTCAATCGCCTGTTTTCCTCCAGTGGCCGTGTCAATATTCATCTGCATAGGCTCCAAAAGGCCCTCCGCAACCGTGAGGTTGACTTTATTGTCATCTACGATCAGGATGCGCGCATCTGGCGCTATAAAATCAAAATTATCCTCAGCCTGTGAAAAAGCATTCATGCGCGGATCCTCATTGTTCAGGATCTGGGCAATATTCATCACATACAACGGTTTTTTCACAACAACAAGATTCGGAAAATCATACGATACCGAATCACTGAATTCCTCCACGAGGACGCATTTCAGATCCCCGTGTTCTTCTACAAATTTCTGTACGCGTTCAGTAAATAGCTGATTGTCCACAAAGAAATGTGTGAGTGCGGCCGTGTCCATCAGCTCGAGCTCCTCCTCCGAGCGCACATTATGATAGATGCCCTCAAGCCGCTGCACATCTGTCTGCAGTTGTTCTTCCACAAAAGCATTGGCTATCAGCCCTGCCACCGAGGCATCCTTTTCTTTTATGACGACACTCGGCAGGGGATCTACCACTTTTTGCGGAATGGAAATAGAAAACTCACTTCCCATCCCGTACTCACTCTCCACATGGATTTCCCCATCCATAAGTTCCACAAGCTGTTTGCTCAGTGCCAGGCCAAGACCGGTTCCCTCGATATTACGGTTGCGCTTGCTGTCTACCTGGGTAAAGGACTGGAACAGTTTCTTTAAATCCGCCGGCTTGATCCCCACACCGGTATCCTTAACCGTTATGTGAAGCAGTATCTCATCCAGAGAAATGCCATTATAAGATACTTTCAGGACAACTTTTCCTTTCTGGGTGAATTTCGCCGCATTATTGGCAATATTCGTAATGACCTGGTTTATCCGGATCATATCCCCATAAAGCATGTGGGGCAGCGTCGGATCCACATCCAGGATCAATTCCAGCGGTTTCTCTTCTATGCGGGTCATGATCATATTTGCCACATCATTCACAACAGACAACAGCTCATATTCATCCTCGTGGATTTCCATCTTTCCGGACTCGATCTTGGAAAAATCAAGTATATCATTTATGATATTGAGCAGTGTCTTTCCTGACGCAATGATCTGATTGATATATTCTCTCGCCTCTACGGTCATCTCCTCGCGGAGAGCCATCTCAGCCATGCCGATCACGGCATTCATAGGAGTGCGGATCTCATGGCTCATATTTGCCAGAAAATCCGATTTCATGTTGGCTACCTTTTCAATCTCCTCATTGCTCTCCTGCAGCTGGATCCGCTGATAGGCGGAACGGGATATATAATTGCTCACCTCATAGGCAAGAGTAGCCGCCCTCTCCACCTGCTCCTGCGACATGATCCGTATTTTTTTTGACGCCTCCCACAGACTTTCCTCATCAATTTCATAACGCCTTGCCAGTTTGCGCACATGATCCCTGGTCAAAGGCTCTGTGGCCACCTGTCCCCCGAGAAAACACCCGATCGCCTGGCCGTTCACAACGATAGGAGCGGCAAAATCCGTAAGCCCCGTATGGCAGGTATATGTCATTACATGGCCGGACTCCATGGCACTGATCATGCCATGTTTGTCACAGTTCTCGCACATTGCCAGACCCCTTGATGACTTTTTGATGTGGCCCCCACAGAAATCTGTCCAGGACTCATGGGGCACCAGGGCTTTTCCCTCTGTATCCGCCAGTCCGGTAGATACACCGAGCGCCTGGTGAAGAGCATCCTGCAGCCGCTGCAAAGTCTCCACGTCCACTAAATCCAGTGGTGTTAATTTTTCCTCATTAATCATGACAGCTTCCCCCATTTCCATCATCCGATCAACCCCTTAATGGCTGCAACCAGTTTATCATGGTCAATCGGTTTCAAAAGATATCCCTGAGGTTTCATTTTCAGAATCTCCCGCACTTTTTCTATATCATCCAGGCCGGTCAGGAATACGATAGGAATATTGCTGGTAGCTTTCTGTTTCCTCAGCTCCTGGAGAACCTCCGCTCCATTCTGCCCCGGCATCTCATAATCCAGAAGGACAAGATCGGTTGTTTTTGTCTCGAGGAACTTCAATGCCAGTTTCCCGTTGATGGCTGTCGCCACATCATAGTCTTCTTTCAGGTATTCTTTCACAAGTTTGAGCATCCTCGGATCATCATCCACAGTAAGGATATGCTTCCTTCTCACAGACAAAGTTTCCAGCTGCTCGGTCTTTCCGGAAACGATCTCTTCCTGTTTCAGAATCTGCTGTTCCAGATCTTCTTTTTCCAGAAGCTCCTGCGCACTTTCTTCCTCTTTCTTTTTCTCGATTACTTCCAGATAGCGGTTGATCTTTCCCTCAATGACCGCCACAGAAATCGGCCTTGTCAACATCAGATTAACGACATTGTACGCCATTTTTGCAAAATTTGTGCACTCATCCGAGTCCCCAATGAGCACAAAGGGGATCTCCTTTTCAACCAGCAGGCCCTTCAGGGAAATAACGCGGACAAGATCGTCTTTTTCCTCTGCGCGGATACAATAGATAAACACATCTGGCTGAAAATACCTCACATGGTTGACGATATCGTCATACCGCATCGATGTATTCTGGCATATAAAATTTGTGTGAAAGAAAATGTCGTCGATAACCGTCTTCGCTCTCCCCGCCAGCAATACTTTATACCTCATACCTCATCCTCCTTTTATGTCGCATTTATTTCGTCAGCTGTTCCAGTCGCTCCTTGACCTGGGCAAGCATTCCCTCGTATTTCACCTGCTTTGCCCGCTCCTCCGCAATCTTTTTCTCCGGCGCCTTGCTGACAAAGTTCGGATTACCGAGCAGCCCCTCGGAGCGTTTCAGCTCAGCCTGCAGCTTCTTCTCCTCCTTTTGCAGGCGCTCGCGCTCTTTCTCAATGTCCACCAGCTCATCAAAAGGCATATAAATCGCGCCGTCTGCGATCACAACCGATACGGCATCATCTGCTATGCCTTTCTTGTCTGCGCAAAATTCCACATCACTGGCATAGGCGAGGGTGGCAAAAAATACTTTGTTGTCGCTGAAAATACCCCGCACTTCTTCTTTCTCCGACACAACAATAACGGATACTTTTTTGCTCGGGGGCACATTCATCTCTCCCCGGATATTCCGGATTCCTTTGACCGCCTCTTTGATGCGCTCCACTTTCTTTTCGTCCCCGGCAAAATCTCTCTCTTCCATAAACACCGGCCAGTCGCTGATCATAATGGAGACTTGGTCATCCCCCAGCAGCGTACAGTAAATTTCCTCTGTGATAAACGGCATATAGGGGTGCAGCAATTTCAGCGCGTCGATCAGCACCGTCTTCAGCGTATACAGAGCGGCCGCTTTCGTCTCATCCGTCTCGCTGTACAGCCGCGGTTTCACCATCTCAATATACCAGTCGCAAAATTCTTCCCATATGAAATCATAAATCTTCTGGACAGCTATGCCGAGATCGAATGTCTCCATCAGGGCCGTCACATCTTTTGCCAGATTGTTTACCTTTGACAAGATCCAGCGGTCTGCCTGGGTGAGCTGTTCCGGACCGACATGCTCGTAATCCAGCCCCTCATTCTGCGCAAAATTCATCATGATAAAACGGGAGGCGTTCCACACCTTATTCGCAAAATTGCGGCTCGACTCCACACGTTCCCAGTAAAAACGCATGTCATTTCCCGGCGCATTTCCCGTCACCAGCGTCAGCCGCAGGGCGTCAGCGCCGTACTTGTCGATTACCTCCAGAGGATCGATGCCGTTGCCGAGCGACTTGCTCATCTTGCGGCCCAGAGAATCCCGCACAAGACCATGTATCAGAACCGTATGAAAGGGCACCTGTCCCGTGTGCTCCAGGCCGGAGCACATCATGCGCATAACCCAGAAAGGAATGATATCGTACCCGGTAACCAGCGTACTTGTCGGGTAGAAATACTTCATCTCCTCTGTCTCCTCCGGCCATCCCATCGTGGAAAACGGCCACAGAGCCGAACTAAACCATGTGTCCAGCGTGTCCGGATCCTGCCGCATAGGCTTTCCGCACTTCGGGCAGACCGCATGGTCCTCCTCTGTGACGATCAGCTCACCGCAGTCATCGCAGTAGAAAGCCGGGATCTGATGGCCCCACCAGAGCTGGCGGGAAATACACCAGTCGCGGATATTTTCCAGCCAGTGGAAATATGTCTTATTAAAATGATCCGGCACGAATTTTGTCCGGCCGTCTTTTACCGCCTCGATAGCAGGGCCCGCCAGCGGCTTCATTTTCACAAACCACTGTTTGGATACCCGCGGCTCCACTGTAGTGCCGCAGCGGTAGCATGTGCCCACGTTGTGGTCGTGGTCCTCGACTTTAATCAGCGCGCCCTCCTCTTCCAGATCTTTTACGATCGCTTTCCGCGCCTCATAGCGGTCCATACCGGCGTACTTCTCATAATCGTCCACTATTTTCGCATCGTCTGTCATGACATTGATGACTGGCAGGTTATGCCGGAGCCCCACTTCAAAATCATTGGGGTCGTGGGCCGGAGTAATCTTCACAACGCCCGTCCCGAATTCCATATCCACGTAATCATCCGCCAGCAGCGGGATCTCCCGGTGTACGATCGGCAGAACCAGCATTTTTCCAACCATGTCTTTATAGCGCTCATCTTTCGGATTTACCGCAACCGCCGTGTCCCCCAGAAGAGTTTCCGGACGGGTCGTCGCCAGGTCAATATACCCGCTGCCGTCGGCAAAGGGATAGCGCAGATGCCAGAAATGCCCTTTCTGATCCTCATGCTCCACCTCTGCGTCCGAGATCGATGTGAGGCAGTGGGGGCACCAGTTTATAATGCGCTCGCCGCGGTAGATCAATCCTTTATTGTAAAGATTGACAAATACTTTCTTAACTGCCCGGCTGCATCCCTCGTCCATCGTAAAGCGCTCCCTGTCCCAGTCACAGGAAGAACCCATCTTCTTTAGCTGTGAGACGATCCGCCCGCCAAATTTATCTTTCCACGCCCACGCGCGCTCCAGAAACTTCTCACGGCCGATCTCCTCTTTTGTGAGCCCCTCTTCTTTCATGGCCTCCACAATCTTTGCCTCCGTGGCAATAGAGGCGTGATCCGTCCCCGGCATCCACAGCGTCTCAAACCCCTGCATCCTCTTAAAGCGGATAATGATATCCTGCAATGTGTTGTCAAGGGCATGGCCCATGTGCAGCTGCCCGGTGATATTGGGCGGCGGTATCACAATGGTATAAGGTTTTTTGTTCTCATTCACTTCCGCGTGAAAGTACTTTTTGTTCACCCATTTTGTGTACAGGCGGTCCTCAATCGCTTTCGGGTCATAAGTTTTTTCCAATTCCGTCTTCATTTTCATTTTCCATCCTCATTTCTGCTGTCTTGCATTAGCTTAAAACATGGCTTTCCATTCTGTGGGACAATCCCCAAAAAACAAAAAAGCCTGCCGCAATGACAGACTCTTATTTCGACGCATATCACCACGGCTCACGCTAAGGACGACATCTCTGCCGTGGTACCACCTTAATTCAAATGAAATCACTTCATTTCTCATTTTTGACGATAA
>CANRMO010000115.1 GCA_947631755.1 uncultured Lachnospiraceae bacterium
CCGGAGGTCATTCCGTTGATCGTCATGCCGGACTGGCAGAACGGCACGCCGCAGTCCATGCATCTGGCTGCCTGGGTGCGCCGCTCCTCCTCACTCATCGGCACGTGAAATTCATGAAAATCTTTTATTCTCTCCAACGGCTGGATCTCCGTATTTCCCTGCCTCTCATACTCCATAAAACCAGTCGGTTTTCCCATATCATTCACAATCCTTTCTTTGAAGTGCGCGGTTGTCAGCGCGCCTTTTTTAACTGATAAAATGCCTCGATGCGGGCCTGTTCATTGCTCATTCCCCGCTCTTCCATCTGTGCGATCTTCTGCATCATCGCCTGGTAATCATGAGGGATAATCTTCTTGAACTTCGGCAGATACTCACTAAAATTCGAGAGGATTTCCTTTCCCCTGGATGAACCTGTAGCCTCCGTGTGTGCGGTGATCATATCCTTCAGCTGCATGACATCATATTTATCCGTCACAGCATTTGAGGAGACCAGTTCTTTATTTAATTTCAAGTATAAGTCGCTGTTCTCATCCAGAACATAGGCAGTACCGCCGCTCATGCCGGCGGCAAAGTTCTTTCCGGTGGAACCGAGGACAACAACACAGCCCCCTGTCATATACTCACAGCCGTGGTCGCCCACACCCTCTACAACAGCACAGGCGCCGGAATTTCTCACACAGAAACGCTCCCCGGCGACGCCGTTGATATACGCCTCACCGCTGGTCGCGCCATAAAGGGCAACATTTCCGACAATAATATTATCCTCAGGGTTATACTGAAAATTGGCAGGCGGATATACGATAAGTTTACCGCCAGAAAGTCCCTTGCCAAAATAGTCGTTGCTGTCGCCGGCCAGCTGCAATGTGAGCCCTTTCGGGATAAAGGCGCCAAAACTCTGGCCGCCGCTTCCCGTACACTTCACGGTAAAGGTATCCTCCGCCACATCGTCTCCCAGCCTTTTTGTGATCTCTGCCCCGAGGATCGTCCCTAGGGCGCGGTCCACATTGGAAACTCTGGCGGTAATCTCCGCCTTCTCTCCGGTCTCCAGGGATTTTGAAAATTTCTTTATAAATATCTTTTCATCTATCGTTTTATTTAACTTAAAGTCATAGACATCTCTCTCGTTAAAGATACGCTTTTTATCAGCGATAAATGGGTTGTTGATGATCGCTGAGAGATCAATCTTCCCGGCTCTCTCATCCTCTTTTATGTCTTCCCTCACTTTAAGCAGATCTGACCGCCCGATCAGGTCATCCAGTTTCTTTACGCCGAGTTTTGCCATCAGTTCACGCACTTCTTCTGCGATAAACTTCATAAAGTTCTCCACGTATTCCGGCTTCCCCTTAAAGTTCTTTCTCAGCTCCGGATTCTGGGTGGCGACGCCCACCGGACAGGTATCCAGGTTGCAGACACGCATCATAACACAGCCCATGGATACAAGGGGCGCTGTGGCAAAGCCAAATTCTTCCGCCCCGAGAAGCGCCGCGATCATCACATCCCGGCCCGTCATCAGCTTGCCGTCTGTCTCAATCACCACTTTCGAGCGCAGGCCATTCATAAGAAGAGTCTGATGAGTCTCTGCCAGTCCGAGCTCCCAGGGGAGCCCGGCGTTGTGGATGGAGCTGGAGGGTGCAGCGCCTGTGCCGCCGTCATAACCAGAGATCAGCACAACGCCGGCCCCGGCCTTGGCGACCCCGGCGGCGACGGTTCCCACGCCGGCCTCCGACACAAGTTTCACAGAAATGCGCGCATCCTGATTTGCATTTTTCAGATCGTAAATGAGCTGCGCCAGATCCTCAATGGAATAAATATCGTGGTGCGGCGGCGGGGAGATCAGCGCAACACCCGGCGTTGACAGCCTCGTCTTAGCAATCCACGGGTACACCTTGCCGCCGGGCAGATGCCCGCCCTCGCCAGGTTTTGCACCCTGGGCCATCTTGATCTGTATCTCCTTTGCACTCACCAGATAGTGGGATGTGACACCAAACCGCCCGGAAGCAACCTGTTTAATGGCGGAGCACCGGTTCAGGCCGTCCTCCCCCACTGTCAGCCTCTCTAAGCTCTCACCGCCCTCGCCGCTGTTGGATTTTCCGTGAAGCCGGTTCATGGCGATGGCCAGCGTCTCATGGGCCTCCTGTGAAATAGAACCGTAGGACATCGCCCCAGTCTTAAAGCGTCTCACAATACTGTCTGCGCTCTCCACCTGGGACAGGGGCACGCCCTTTTTGGGGAAGTTAAAGTCAAGCATCCCCCTCAAGTTAATGAAACGGTCTTCCTTGTCAATCTCCGCCGAATATTCTTTGAACATCCTGTAGTCGCCAAGCTTTGTTGATTGTTGCAGAAGATGTATTGTTTTGGGGTTGTAGAGATGTTCCTCCTTCCCGCTCCTGGATTTGTGGGTGCCCACACTGTTGAGAGTGTCGTCCACATTCAGCTCCAGCGGGTCAAAGGCAGAACTGTGAAGCGCCTCCACCTGGCTCTGGATGTCCTTGATCGTAATTCCACCGATGCGGGATACCGTGTCAGTAAAATATTTATCCGTGACATCTTTTGATATGCCGATCGCCTCAAAAATTTTAGAGCCCTGGTAGGACTGGATCGTGGAAATACCCATTTTTGATGCAATCTTCACGATCCCGTGGAGTACCGCGGCGTTGTAGTCATTCACTGCCGCATAATAGTCTTTATTCAGCATATTGCCGTTGATCAGCTGCCGGATCGTATCCAGGGCAAGATACGGGTTGACGGCGCAGGCACCATAGCCGAGCAGAGTCGCAAAGTGGTGCACCTCTCTCGGCTCTGCGCTCTCCAGGATCATAGCCACACTTGTTCTCTTTTTCGTGCGGACAAGGTGCTGCTGCATTGCCGACACCGCCAGCAAAGACGGGATCGCCACGTGGTTCTCATCCACCCCGCGGTCCGACAAAATCAGCACATTCACCCCGTCTTTATAAGAGCGGTCAGCCTCTAAGCAGAGACGGTCAATGGCCTTTTCAAGAGATGTGTTCTTGTAATATGTGATCGGGATCACGCCGACGCGGAAACCGGGCACATTCATCGTTTTTATTTTCAGAAGATCCGTATCCGTCAGGATTGGATTATTGATCTGTATGACACGGCAGTTTTCCGGCTCCTCATGCAGAAGGTTCCCGTCCTCGCCGATATACGTCGTGGTGGAAGTCACAACTTCCTCGCGGATGGCGTCAATCGGTGGATTGGTCACCTGGGCAAAGCGCTGCCTGAAATAATTGAACAGCGGCTGGGGCTGCCTGCTCAGGACAGGCAGCGGTGTATCATGGCCCATGGCGGCGATCGGCTCGGAGCCGTTTTCAGCCATGGGAAGGATCGAATTTCTCACTTCCTCATAGGTGTAGCCAAATACTTTCTGCAGCCGCCTCACCTCTTCTTTCGAGTAGCTCTGCACTCTCTCATTCGGGATGTGGATATCTTTTAAATGAACCAGGTTGTTGTCCAGCCACTCGCCATAGGGCTGTCCCGCGGCATATTTTTCTTTTAATTCGTCATCGTCCACAAGCTCACCGTTCACCGTATCGACAAGGAGCATCTTGCCGGGGCGCAGGCGGTCTTTTTTGACAACGTGCTCCTCACTGATCGGCATAACGCCCACCTCGGAAGACAGGATCAATTCATCGTCATCGGTGATATAGTAGCGGGAGGGGCGAAGGCCGTTCCGGTCGAGGACAGCGCCTACCAGGTCGCCATCAGAAAAAAGAATGGAGGCCGGACCGTCCCACGGCTCCATCATGGTCGCATAATACTGGTAAAAATCTTTTTTTGAATCACTGATATAACGATTATTCTCCCACGGTTCGGGAATTGTGACCATGACAGCAAGCGGGAGATCCATGCCGCTCATAACAAGAAACTCCAGTGTATTATCCAGCATAGCAGAGTCCGATCCCTCGGAGTTGATAACGGGGAGCACTTTGTGGAGTTCCCCTTTTAACTGCTCCGACTCCATCGTCTCCTCGCGCGCCAGCATTTTGTCAGCGTTGCCGAGGATGGTATTGATCTCCCCGTTATGGACAATAAAGCGGTTCGGATGGGCGCGCTGCCAGCTCGGCTGCGTATTCGTGGAAAAACGGGAGTGGACGATTGCGATCGCCGACTCGTAATCCACATCCTGCAGATCGTCAAAGAACTGGCGCAACTGTGCCACCAGAAACATTCCCTTATAAACGATCGTCCGGGAAGAACAGGAGACCACATAGGTATCCTCATTAGACTGTTCAAACACACGGCGGGCAATATATAATTTGCGGTCAAAATCAAGCCCCTTATTTACCTGTTTCGGTTTTTTCACAAAGCACTGCATGATATACGGCATACACTCGACTGCCCGCTTGCCGAGGATCCCCGGGGCGATCGGCACCTCGCGCCAGCCGAGGAACTCCATGCCCTCTTTGACCACGATCGTCTCAAACATTTTCTTTGCCTGATTCCGCTTTAACTCATCCTGCGGGAAGAAAAACATGCCGACGCCGTATTCCCGCTCCTCACCGATCTCAATTCCCATCTGTTTTGTTACTTTACAGAAAAACTTGTGAGAGATCTGAAGAAGGATGCCGACGCCATCACCCGTCTTTCCCTCCCCGTCTTTGCCGGCACGGTGTTCGAGATTTGCCACGATCTCCAGTGCATTTTTTACTGTGCTGTGGGTCTTTTTCCCCTTAATATTGACAATGGCGCCAATACCGCAGTTGTCGTGTTCGAATTCGGGCTGGTAGAGGCCGATGTTCTTTCGTTTCCTCTCTTCAACATATCCGCTCATGACTTTTCCTCCTCGTCTTATCTTTAAAAATAAAAAGAAAGACACCAAATAAATACAGCTATGCTGTATTCATTGACGCCTTTGTCATTGCCCATTATATAACAGACTGGAATAAAAAACAAGTACCATTTTAAAAGAATTCCTTCATCTGGTCATGAATTTTCATTCTCCTTTTCCCGCTGCAGCTCCCTCTCAACCTCCCGCTCTGCCTCTTCTTTAAAATCCTCGATCGTCTCCTGGTTCAGCATCGGCAGGTCGTCCAATGTCTCAATGCCAAAATACCGCAGAAATTCCTCTGTCGTCGCAAACAGGATCGGTTTGCCCGGCGCGTCCAGACGCCCGGCCTCGCAGATCAGGCCGTACTCCACCAGCTTGTTGACTGCGTGGTCACAGGAGACGCCGCGGATCTTCTCAATCTCAATCCTCGTGATCGGCTGTTTGTAGGCGATGATGGATAATGTCTCAAGAAGAACATCGGTCAGAACCTGCTTTTTCGGGATATGGGCAATTTTTATCAGATATTCGTACATCTCCGGTTTTGTGCAGAGCTGAAAAGAACCATCTAATTCAATCAGATGGATTCCCCTGTCCTCTTCCTGATATCGCGTCATCATGCTCCGGATGATCTTTCGCACCGTGTCCACATCGTGTTCCACAGCGGCGGCGAGACGCTCGATCTCCACTGCCTCTCCCATGGTAAAAAGTATTGCCTCGACTACGGCCTCTAATTTTTTTATATTCAAGGTTTATGCCCTCCATTCCGAATCCTATTTATCCCGTCACTCTGCTGCTTTTGCCAGATCTTCCTCATCCACAGCTTTTTTTTTCTTCTGATAAGTGATGGTGATGTCATCAAACAGGTTGTCCTGCCGGATGCGCAGCATACCTGTTTTCATCATTTCCAGTACACTGAGAAAAGTGACGATGACATACCACTTGCCGCTCCCCGTCTCCAGAAGTTTCCGAAAACTGAAACTTCCGTGGAGCAGCGCGTATTCCTCCACAAAAATCATCTGGTCCTCAATGTTCACTTCGTCTTTTTCAATCTCTCCGAACTTGCTTCGGATCGGGTCAATCTTATCTACCTGTTTCTGCATCACAGAATCAAATATCGACTGGAGTTTCGTCAGCGTAACATCGGACAGGAGCTCGTCATAGTTGATCTCCTCCCGGTAATTCTTCACCTCATCCGGTATGGACGGTTCCTTAAAAAACACCCTTGCCGCATCGTACTGGCGGTCTTTTAATTCAAAAGAAGCATATTTATACATCTTGTATTCAAGGAGACGCTCGACTAATTCCTGTCTCGGATCTTCCTCTTCTTCCTCTGTATCCTCCTCTTTCGGGAGGAGCATTTTCGACTTGATCCGGACAAGGGTGGCCGCCATGACAAGGAACTCACTCATCACGTCCATATCCCGGGTGTCCATCGCGCTGACATATTCGAGGTACTGCTCTGTGATCAGAACAATCGGTATGTCAAAAATATCCACCTTATTTTTCTCAATCAGATGGAGTAACAGATCAAGGGGGCCGTCAAAAACCTCTAAACTGACATTAATCCCCAAAAAAACCACCTCCACTCTCTATTTCTGCATCATTTCTGCCCCTGTTTCAGTAAATCACCATAGGTGTGGGCAACCAGATTAGCGTCCGATTCACGGGGTGTAAAAGGAAGCAGCCCATTCTCCTCATAATACGTTTTCCACACTTCATAATCTTTCTTTCTCTGCTCTATGACAGAGCCGATATTCTCTCTCGTAAGTAAGATTCCAAATCCCTCAAACGGGCATTTTTCCCCTTTCATCGTGTCAATCATCAGGTCTCCAATCTCATAGTAGAAATGAGAGGGATTATAATAATTATACATGCACAGACACACTTCATTGTATGTATTAAAGCACCAGACATCGCCACAGATCATGACCGTCTCTTCCATAAAATCATAGAGCGTGTCACTCTCATACTGTATCATCTGAGAGGCAAAGAGAGAGGCAAAATATACCTGGAGCTCAACCCCGTGCTCATCGCAGAGATTTTTGATCTCTTTTAATATGCGGATACACTCTTCCTTATTTTCCTCTAATCCTTTCCGCTCTTTATAAAAATATTGATAATATTTTACAGATCCATTTCTCATATACCAGTAAAAACCATTTTCCACAAGATTCTCAAGCTGATAGTCATAATAGTGCTGCAGATCCCTCTCCCCGCTCTCCTTGCAGGGATATGTTTCCGTCTGTTTTGTCATTTCTTCCCAGGACACCTTTGGATTTTTCATCAGAAAGGAAACGGCCTCTGCCACCCTGGACTCACCCGACAGGATCGCCGGCACCTTATAGATCGTTCCATAGTCTTCCCGGTTAAATTCATAGAGTTCTGAGGTGGATATCTGCAGCAGGATTTTTTTTGCCTTTGTATTCTCAACGATATACTTTACATAGGCGAGATAATCCGGGAAATTTCCAGAGAGCACCCAGCAGTTATAGTAGTCATTGCCGTCCAGTTCTTTTAATTTGGAGGGCTGGATGGCCCCGGCTTTGGAACCACCCACGAGATAGGCGTCATACCGGTCACTGAAATGCCGGATGTGCTGTGCTTTCTGCTCCCGCAGATAATCATTTTCATCCAGCTCATAGTTGTCGCCCCCCTGTGAGGCGAAATAGCCGTATGGATCAACAAAATAATTCAGAGACATGATCACGAGAAGACATACCAGTATAATAGCGATGAATGAAATACTCCACCGTTTTGCACTCATCATTGTCCATTCCTCCTTTTTTAAAACTGGA
>CANRMO010000116.1 GCA_947631755.1 uncultured Lachnospiraceae bacterium
CTGGTTCATATAGAGGAAAAGCATTTTACTGAAGCCGTAATTTCTCACTGCCTCCGCGTCATCTTCCGTCAGAATACAGTTTCTTTCTGTGTCAATATAGATCTCCCCGCTGGGAAAATCTTTTACGCGGAAATACTCCCGTGCCTGGAATATATAGGGACAGAGACGGAAAACCGCTTCCGCCTCCTCTCTTCCCACTTCCGACAGGCCCGGATTTGCCGCGGAAAAGAAATTCCGCAGATACGCCGCCTCCTCTTCCATGCCCTCAGCGATCAGACAGTACGTTCTGATCTCTTTCAAAAAAGAGATCAGTTTATCATCGTTGGCATCATTTTCCAGAATCTGATATTCTGCTTTTCCCCGGACTCCGTGCAGGGCATCGTGGTAGGCATAGGAAAGCGTCTGCATGATATTGTGCTCATCCCGGAACATACTCTCGTACATTGAATCAAAAAAAGAAGAGAGGATCTGCACGCTCATCTCATCCAGTCTGTCCTCCGGCATATAGCGCATGAAAAAATTGGCCCGGTTCCGCCACATATAATAATTTAAAAAAGTGGTGGGCTTTCTCCCATTTGCCCCCATCTGGTGGAGGGCGGCGGCAGAAGCCAGCGTCACTACCCGGTACCCTGCAAGATGGATGCGATGCCCCCACTCCATATCATCCCAATAGATAAAATTGTCCTCCGGCATAATACCGACATCCGTGTCCCGGATCACAGATCCCCGCACCATGACTGCACAGGTGGCCACCGTATCACATTCGACCACATCCGGCAGCGTTCCATCTTCTATCTGATCGGCCCCTATCGTCTTCGCTGTGCAGTGGTCATAATCGATCATAAGGCCACTCTGCTGGATATATTCCGGCATCTGCATATGGTATACCCGGCATCCCGCCATCCCCACATCCGGATTGGCCTCCATGTACTCATACAGTGTGTTGATCGCATTTTCATCTACCTGGGCATCGTCATCCAGGCACATAAAATACTCATATCCCTTATCCCGGACAACGCGCAGGCCAGTATTAAAGCCGCCAGAACCGCCGAGGTTCTCCCTGTTCTCAAGTACGGTGACTGAATCCCCGTACCGCTGTCTCACAGCTTCCACACTGCCGTCTGCCGAGGCATTATCTACCATATAGATGTCAAAATTATGTACACGGCTCTCTTGTATGCTCTGAATACAGTCCAGCACAAAATCCCGTTTGTTATAGTTGCATATCACAACTCCAATAGGGTTCATCCCCTCACCTTCTCTCTTTTGGATTCATTCCCTGCTATTGTAACACAGAAAGCCATGATATGCCATTACAATTTTCACGGCGGAACGAATCCCCAAAAGGCTTACGAGGCCATATTGCAAAAATACCTGTGTACGGCCAGATTCTCTGTCAGCTCTGGGTGAAACGCCGTCACAAGCTGATTCCCCTGCCTCGCCGCCACGATGTTTCCGTCCACCACGGCGAGGACTTCCACCTCTGTGCCCGCCTCTTCGATATACGGGGCGCGGATAAATGTCATTTCTATTTTCCCCCCGCCGCCAAAATCTGCATATGCCTGAAAACTTCCCAGCTGCCTCCCATATGCATTCCGTCTCGCAGCAATATCCATCGTGCCAAACCCATAAGCCTCCTCATTTCTGATCCGGGAGGCGAGAAGGATCAGGCCGGCACATGTCCCAAATACCGGCATTCCATTTTCGATTTCCTCTTTTATCGGCCCAAGCAGCCGCAGCTCCCTCAACAGCTTTGCCATAACCGTACTCTCCCCGCCAGGGATGATTATGCCGTCATGTCCCTGGAGCAGATCTTCTCTGCGCCGTATCTGGAAATGTTGTATTCCGAGCTTTTCCAACATCCGCCCATGTTCCGCAAAGGCCCCCTGCAATGCTAAAATGCCAATCTTCATTTATTGTCCTCTTTCCGCCATAAGCAGTGAAATCTCTGACTCGTTTATGCCCACCATGGCCTCGCCTAAATCCTCTGACAATTCGGCGATCAATCTGGCATCTTCATAGTTTGTGACCGCCTGGACGATGGATGCCGCCCTCTTCTCTGGATTTCCTGATTTGAATATTCCAGATCCCACAAAAACGCCCTCTGCGCCGAGCTGCATCATAAGTGCCGCATCTGCCGGAGTCGCCACGCCACCGGCGGCAAAATTCACAACAGGCAGCTTTCCGTTCTCATGCACATACCGGAGCAGATCCACCGGAACCTGCAGCTGCTTTGCCGCCTCATATAACTCATCTTCCGAAAGATTCTGTACCCTTCTCATCTCCGCATTCATTGCCCTCATGTGGCGGACCGCCTGAATGATGTCGCCAGTGCCCGGCTCTCCCTTTGTCCGGATCATAGAAGCTCCCTCGCTGATCCTACGCAGTGCCTCGCCTAAATCCTTGGCGCCGCACACAAAGGGAACTCTAAATTTACGTTTATCAATATGATACACATCATCTGCCGGAGAGAGCACCTCGCTCTCATCAATATAATCAATCTCAATCGCCTCTAAGACCTGTGCCTCTACAAAATGCCCGATCCTGCATTTTGCCATGACCGGGATCGACACCGCCTCCTGGATTCCCTTTATCATTTTAGGATCACTCATTCTTGAAACTCCCCCGGCCGCCCTTATGTCCGCCGGAATCCTCTCCAGCGCCATAACCGCGCACGCCCCGGCTTCCTGTGCGATCTGCGCCTGCTCCGGCGTAGTCACATCCATAATGACACCGCCCTTTAACATCTGGGCCAGATTCTTATTCAGTTCATAACGGTTTTCTGACATTACACTGCCTCCTGACAATTAATTTATTTTCCCGACATTATATCTCTCTTCTGGCATTTACAAAATATCCAAATTCATTATTTTTCGCCATGCCAGATGGACTATTTTTTAAAAATGCTTTTATTAATGCCACTCCTCCTCTGCCCATGTACCCAAAATTATTTTGACAAAAATGTCTTTCTCTGATATCTTACATTATGGAAAAGATTATATATCAAATAAAAATGGGGAATTGCCATGGAAAAGATAAGCCGGAATTTCACAAAACAGGACATTGCCATCCTGCTCGTCCTGATTCTATTTGGAGTTGTGGCCAGCATATGGATCTATCTCCCAGACAGATCTTACGGAACTTTTCTCGAAATCCGCCAGAACGGTAAAGTCATAAAAACATTACCACTTTATACCGATCACGAGGAAACAATCACATCCAATGACGGGGGATCAAACACCTTTTCAATCAAAGACGGAGTTGTCAGTATGACTCGGTCTGACTGTGGGGACCACACTTGTATCCGCACCGGAAAAATAAAAAAAACTGGGGAATCGATCGTCTGCCTTCCCCACCGCCTGGTGCTGCAGATCACAACAGATAAAAATGAGAATGACATCAGAGAACCCGACATGATCGCACATTGACCACAGATCTCACAGAAAACATGCGCAAAGGGGGCAGATTATGCAGACAACCACAAAAAAAATGGCCAGGTTCGCAGTCTACACAGCGCTTGCCTTTATTTTCAGCTACATCGAGAGCCTGGTTCCCCTGCCCATTCCCTTTCCCGGAATAAAACTCGGCCTTGCCAATCTTGTCATTATCATTGTTCTCTATCAATCCGGTTTTACCGCGGCATTTAGCGTATCCATCGTCCGGAATATTCTGAATGCCCTTACATTTGGCAGCCTGTTCGGGCTCTTTTACAGCCTGGCCGGAAGTGTTCTGAGCCTCCTTGCCATGGAGGGGCTGCGGCGGCTGAAACCACTGAAAATATCCATGATCAGCGTCAGCAGCATCGGAGGGATCATCCACAATATGGGACAGCTTCTTGTCGCCTCGGCCCTGGTCGGTCACAGCGCAATCCTTCACTATTTCCCATTTTTGTACTTTGCGGGACTGATTGCCGGAGTGCTGATCGGCGTTCTCGGAAAACTCTGTCTCAAAAGACTCAGCCAGTTTTGAAAAAATATTAATTCAGAAAGGAACAGCGATGAGCAATTTTAAATATGGCGATAAAGAGATAAATTATCTGAAATCAAAAGACAAAAAACTTGCAGACGTTATAGACCGGATCGGCCACATTGAAAGGGCCTGCATTGACGATCTTTTTGAGGCAGTTGTCAATTCGATCATCGGCCAGCAGATCTCAACAAAAGCACACGAATCCATCTGGAAAAGAATAAAAGGCGACCTGGGCATGCTTGATGCAAAAAAACTTCTCTCTCTCGGGAGGGAAAAACTCCAAGCATATGGAACAACCTGGCGAAAGGTTGACTATATTATGGAATTTGCCTCTAAAGTAAATTCAGGAGAATTTGATTTAGAGGCAATCCACACTATGGCCGATGACGAGGCAGTCGCCGCACTGTCATCCCTCAGGGGGATTGGCGTGTGGACGGCGGAGATGATCCTGCTCTTCTGCCTACAGAGACCGGATATTTTCAGTTTCGGGGATCTGGCAATCCTGCGCGGTATCCGCATGGTCTACCATCACAGAGACCTGCCCAGGGAACGCTTCGAGAGATACCGGAAACGTTTCAGTCCCTATTGCAGCGTCGCAAGTCTGTATTTCTGGGCAGTGGCCGGGGGCGCCCTCCCGGAGATGAGAGATTATAAAGAGTAATACGGGAAATCACTCGACCCGTTCCGCCAGTCTTTTTCTCTGGCGCCGCTCATGAGCCAGCCCCTCCTGAACCTCATCGATGCGTCTGAAAATATCTGCAATGACATCTTCCTCACTCTCAGCGCGCTCTGGATTCTCTTTCTCACCCCTCGCCTGAATGTCCTTTACAAAGATGGCTTTGAAGACCACACGCACCAGCGGCTGGATAAAGAACAACTGCGTAAAGAACGCAAATGGGAAATTGAAACATACCAGTTTCAGCCAGGTCGCAAATAATGTGATCACAGAAAAACCGGCATAATACGGGTAATAGATGATTGCGGCGATCAGGCTCATCGCCGGACACATCAGCCCCACTGTCGCGCAGATGATCGCGCTCTCAAAAATCATCGGGTGATTGTTTCTGGGATCAAAAATTCTGGACGCAAGACGGAAAGACAAAGGGCTTCCCATGAAAACTTCCAGACAGTAGGCAAAGCAGAACTCCACCAGCACAACAGCCCAGATTGGCATATATGTACCAAACATATAGACCCCACCCTGGTTGTTGATGGCTTCCACTACCCCCGACGCATGATTGATCTCCATTAATTTCGTTCCGTTGACCACATAAAGACTGTAGAACACATAGGCATGTACAGTAATGATCACAGTGATCAATGCAAAGATCATTCTCTGAAATTGATTTCTCGGCATATATAATCCTCCTAGTTTTGCGGAGCAAAATGCGAGCTGCCCAAGCGAGCAGAGGATTTTCCTCCTTGTTTTGCGGAGCAAAATGCGAGCTGCCCAAGCGAGCAGAGGATTTTCCTCCTTGTTTTTATACACGCAAAACGACACACGCCGCAAATCTGCCATAGTGTACCGTGATCAGATTTACATGCCGAAGCAATACGTGTGTCGTTGCAGTATCATTTTTAGCTGCCTGGCCGGATAAACAGCCCTGCAGCAAGATCAATTTTTTATCCACGAATGATTATAACAGCCGAAAAAATAAATTTCAAATAGTAAAAAGCACAAAAAAAGCAGTTGTTTTCCCTGAAAAAGTTATTAATTTTGCCCATTCTCTATATTACTTCCCATACGATTTTCCCCGTTCCGTGACAATTCACTATATATAGACAGTGCAGATGAGAGGTCACACGAACCGTTCCCATCTGCACATTTTCTATTTGTGGCGAGCCGTTTTTTCTTTGCCGGAACAGCCGCTGCATTTGCCCCCGCAGCCGCTCCCACACTGTTTGGCATAGGGACAGCCGATACAGGTTTCGCCACGTTTTTTTGCTCTGTATAAATAAAACACAATACCACCAATGATACACAGAAGGACTGCAATAATTATAATATTTTCCATACTCAGCCTCCATACCATGACATTATATTTAAATAGAAATGGCTAGTTTTTATTTTTTATCTCGCCAGGGCGTATTCTGCTTTCAGATTTTTGTTGGTATTGCTGATGAGCCAAACGACAATGCCGCACATGACAGCCACCGCCAGAAGTCCGCCAATGGCAGCCCCCACATTCAGAGAAGAAGGCGCTGTAACAAGGGTGCCGATCGTATAAACCAAATAAGAAACGGTATAACCTACGCCCAGCTGAAGACCGATTCCGCCCCAGACCCATTTGGCGCTCTTCATCTCTGAGTTCATCGCGCCGATTGCCGCAAAGCAGGGAGGCGTATACAGATTAAACATAAGGTAGGCCAGAGCGGCAACTTTTGTGATAGCCATTACGCCTGCCACCTCTGTTCCTGCGCCCTCCATGAGAGCGAGCTCTTCGGTGTCAATCAGATTCTCAAGCCCGACAAAGCAGACAGCCAGGGTGCCCACGACATTCTCTTTTGCAATGAAACCAGTAACGGCCGCTGCCGCAAGCTGCCAGCTGAGAACGCCGACGATTGGGACAAGCAGGTAGGCAAAGGGGCTGGCGATTGAGGAAAGGATCGAGGCGTCGGCTGTCTCCGCCACCCTGAATCTCCAGTCGAAGGTCTGCATGATCTGGACAGCCGTATTACAAAGAAGGATAATCGTAGCCGCTTTCACTATATAGGCCCAGCCACGGCTGCACATGGATTTAAAGGCCCCCCACAGAGAAGGGATCTTGTACTCAGGCAGCTCAATGATAAAGAAAGACTTCCTCACCTTATAGCCCGCAATCCGGTTCACGAGCAGCGCGCCGAAAAGGATCAGCACAATACCGGAGAAATACATCAGGGCACTCACCCATCCGGCGTCATCAAAGAACGCACCCGCAAAAAGAGCAATCACAGGAATTTTGGCGCCGCAGGGCATAAACGGGGACAACATCGCTGTCGCTCTGCGCTCGCGCTCATTGCGTATCGTCCGGCTCGCCATAATGCCGGGAACGGCACATCCGGTTGTGATGACAAACGGGATCACGGATTTGCCGGAAAGGCCGACTTTTTTGAAGATTGGGTCAAGCACGACCGCAACGCGGGACATGTAACCACAGTCCTCCAGAAGAGCGATCAGGAAATACATTACCATAACCAGGGGCAGAAATCCGATCACGGCGATCACACCGCCGATCACGCCGTCAACAAGAAGGGCAGACAGCAGCGGAGAGGCATTTTCCAACAGTCCTCCCACCCATCCCTGGAATGTCTCCAGCCAGGCGACCAGCGTGTCGGCGACAAAAGGCCCCAGCCAAGCCTGGGAGATCTGAAACACAAGCCACATAACAACAGCAAAAATCGGGATGCCGAGCCATTTATTCGTCAGCACAGCATCCATCCGGTCACCGGTATTTTTCTCCTTTGTCAGAACCTTGCGGGTCTCCACCTCTTTTACGATGCCATTGACAAACTCAAAACGTCTGCGGTCAGCAGTTTCAACTTCTTTTTTATCCGTCAGGTCAATATCGCCCTCATCATAGGGTGCTTCCAGGTATGTATCCGCCCGCTCCAC
>CANRMO010000117.1 GCA_947631755.1 uncultured Lachnospiraceae bacterium
CTTTAAAAGACATCCCATCGGCGAGCACGCGGCCCGGACAGATGGGGTGTCTTTTTTAATCGGAGTCTAACCCAGCTCTTCCCGGGAAATGTTTTTTCCGTCCCGCCAGATCCTTTCCAGATCATAGAACAACCTGTCCTCACTGGAGAAAATGTGTATGATCACATCGCCATAATCCATAAGAACCCAGGTAGAATTTTTATTTCCCTCGATCCTTTTACTTGAGACCCCGGCTTCCGCCAGTTTTTCCTCAACAAGATCGGTCATGGCGTTGATCTGGTTCTGGTTATTGCCGCTCGCAATGACCAGATAATCTGCCACGACAGATATCTCATCAATCTTCAGGATTTCAATGTCCTGGCCCAGTTTTTCATCCAGTGCATCATAGGCGATCTTTGCAATGTTTTCTGCTCTCTTTTCCATGCGTGTTCTCACCTCCATAATACTCATATGTCCAGATAGACATCTCATCGATTTGTTTTTTCGAGCTCTGCAGATAATTTACCACGTTAGAAAGGACCATGAACACCCCTTTATCCAGGTCGCGGAAACATTCCCGCCGGACCTCCGGAAGTCCATAGGGCAAACTGTGCATCTGCCGGCCGGGTTCGATATAATCTGCCACATAAATAATTTTTTCAAGTGTCGTCATATCCGGCCTCCCTGTTGTGTGATACCGGATAGCAGACAAAATTTCCTCATCGTTGACACCGTACCGCTCACGTGCATAAAAAGCCCCTAATTTCCCATGGATCAGCGCCGTATTGGCTTTTTCTGTCTCCGTCAGTTCTATGTCGTATTTCTCGCACAGGGCAATCATCTCATCCCCGGTAAAATATTTGGCGCAGTCGTGGAGAAGGCCGGCCAGCTCTGCCCGCCTTATATCCGCCTGGCCGTCCAGATGACAGAATCCCAGGGCCGCCGCCGTCTCCATCACGCCCAGGGTATGCAGATAACGCTTCGGCCGCAATGTTGCAGACAGACAGTTTATGATCTCCGCATGATTTTTTTCTGTGGCGTGTAATGTGAGCCGGGGACAGCCATACAGGCCGTGCAGCCGGATATAACACGCTGTCTTTTCCGGGCAGATTGTCAAAACAGATTTTCCCTCCGCCAGCTGTCTCCGTATGTTCTCGGAAGAAATCTGTACATATTCCATGCGGATTGGCAAAATTTTTCCGCCAAATTTTTTCCCCTTTTCGCGGCACATGTCTGCCATATCTTCCGCTGACATATCACCTCTGGGAGCCGATAAAATAGTACAGTACTTCAATATTACCTCTGGTTCGTGCCACTGATCCAGATCAGCCAGAGAGTCACTGCCGAGGATAAAGTATATCTCATACCGCGGGTGCTCCCTGTGAATCTCCTGTAATGTCTCACTTGTATAAGTCGTCCCCTGCCGCCCCAGCTCCATATCAGAAAAGGAAAAATAAGGGATGCCATCCAGCGCGGATTTCACCATCCTCTCCCGGTGTTCCCCGGATACAATATCACTCTTATCTTTGTGGGGTGGATTTCCTGAGGGCATAAACCACACTTCATCCAGGCCATACTGTTCATAGGCGGCCTGCGCCATCCGCAGATGGCCATTGTGTATCGGGTTAAATGTCCCTCCCATAATGCCAAGTTTTTTCATCCGGACACGCCTCTATTTCTCTTGTTTTTTTGCCGCTCCGGGAAGTTCAATCTTTTTCTTTGTGGAAGATTCCCGGTACAGTACGATTTTTTTGCCGATCACCTGGACTACCTGCGAGCGGGTCCGGCCGGCCAGCATATCCGCCATGTCATTGACATCTGCCGCGCAGTTCTTCAGCACATGGATCTTGATCAGCTCCCTCGCTTCCAATGCCTCATCGACCGATGCGGTAACTTCCGGTGTAACGGTCGCCTTGCCGATCTGCAGTACAGGATCCAGGGACATGGCAAGGCTCTTTAAATAAGCACGCTGTTTACTCGTCATAATATTCCTCACTTCCGCGCTGTTGTCTGGCGCAGGACACTGTTAATTATAATACTCAAACTGCCATCCGTACATTCTGACGGTGTCGCCCTCCCGGATGCCAAGTTCTGTCAATTGGTCAATAATTCCATTGTTTTTCATAAATTTCTGAAAAAATTCAAATCCCTTTTCCGAATCAAGATTTGTGTAGCCAAGCATTCTCTCGATCCGGGGACCCTCAACGATAAATACCCCCTCTTCTTCCTCACTTTTCTCCACGGTAAAGGGTTCGCTGGCAAAATTCGGTTCCTGGATTTCATACTCACGCTCAAATACGACCCGCTCCTCCGGGAGATTATCGAGCATGCTTTTTACACAATACAAAAGGTCCTTGACACCCTCACCGGTTGCGGCTGAAATCGGCATCACTTTTATCCCTTCCGGCTCAAATTCTTCCCGTAAAAGTGAGATCACAGTCTCCCTGTCATCGCCATACAGGCAGTCCACTTTATTGGCTGCGATCACCTGGGGACGCCCGGCGATCTCCTCGTTGTACGCTGCCAGCTCCTGATTGATGACATGAATGTCTTCGATGGGATCCCGGCCTTCTGTGGACGCGGCATCCACAATATGGATGATTACCCGGGTGCGCTCGATATGACGAAGAAATTCATGGCCAAGGCCCACGCCATCGGCCGCCCCCTCGATCAGTCCCGGTATATCAGCAATCACAAAGCCATTGCCGTTATCCAGATCCACGACTCCCAGATTCGGGTTCAATGTCGTGAAATGGTAATTGGCAATCTTTGGCTGGGCATTGGAGACACGGGATAACAGTGTAGATTTGCCGACATTGGGAAAACCGACCAGCCCCACATCCGCGATCACTTTTAATTCCAGCAGCACCTCTAATTCAATCCCGGGCCTTCCCGGCTGGGCGTATTTAGGGGCCTGCATAGTCGGTGTGGCGTAGTTCATATTCCCCTTGCCGCCATTTCCGCCTTTCAGAACAATTTCACGTTTGTTTTCATAAGACATATCCGTGATGACCTGGCCGGTTTCTGCCTCCCGGATCACCGTACCCGCCGGTACCCGGATCACACAGTCCTCGCCATTTGCCCCGTGGCATCGTTTCTTTCCGCCCGGCTCACCGTTCCCCGCCGCATATTTTCTTTTGTGGCGGAAATCTGTCAAAGTGTTCAGACCCGGATCTACTTCGAAGATTAAGTTGCCTCCCCGGCCGCCGTCCCCTCCGTCGGGTCCCCCATTTGGCACGTATTTCTCCCGCCGGAAGCTGACATGTCCGTCTCCTCCGTTTCCGGAACGGATACAGATCTTTGCTCTGTCTGCAAACATACACTTTTCCCTCATTTCTGAACTGTTGCGAAACGGATCCCTTAAAAATTCAGGGCTGCTTGAGATAGAGCAGCCCTGACAGATCATTTCAATTCCAACCTTACCTTGAGATTATTTACTCTCAACAGGATATACGGAAGCCTGTTTTTTGTCTCTTCCCTTTCTCTCGAAACGGAGAACACCGTCTACCAGAGCATACAGGGTATCATCCCCGCCACGGCCGACATTTACGCCCGGATGGATCTTTGTTCCGCGCTGTCTGTATAAGATATTTCCGGCCAGGACAAACTGCCCGTCAGCTCTCTTAGCGCCTAATCTCTTGGACTCAGAATCTCTGCCATTCTTAGTTGAACCCATTCCTTTTTTGTGGGCAAACAACTGAAGGTTCATATTCATCATAGTCTTTTCCTCCTAACAATCAATTAATCTGACGTACCGGCCACGATAGGACTTCTCCAGCCCTTTTATGCCCAAAAACAGGGATCGGAGTAAAAGTGCGGACTCTGGCGAGATAGTGCCTGTCAGCTCAAAATCAATCATGCCCCGCTCTTCATCGCTGCCCATGGAAAAATGGTCTTCTGTCAACTCCTCAACGGAGTTCACACAGTTGACCGCCAGAGCCGACACAGCAGAACATATGATATCCGACCCCCGGTCTGCATAACCGGAATGTCCCTCTATATGGAAACCGATAATGTCATCATTCTGTCTTTTTACACTTACTTCAATCATAGGTTTCACACCTCAGGAATCAAGTACAGAAAAAACAGGCTGCTCACGCATTTATTTTTTCGATCTTAACCTGGGTAAATGGCTGTCTGTGGCCATTCTTTTTGTGGTATCCGGTCTTTCTCTTGTATCTGTAAACGATAACTTTCTTTGCCTTTCCCTCAGCTACGACAGTTGCCGTCACAGAAGCCCCCTCAACGGTCGGGGTACCAACCCTGACATCTTTGTCGCCCACCAGGAGCACCTGATCAAAAGTTACCTCAGAGCCAGCCTCTGCACCAAGTTTCTCAACCCGGATCACATCGCCTTCCTCTACTTTATACTGTTTACCACCGGTTGCTATAATCGCGTACATATAGCACCTCCTCATATAATTACTCGCCAACTGTGGTGTCTGCCCCTTGTCAAAACAGGCAGAACTATAACCTCGTTGTGCGGCACACTCATTAACAATACCATATTTTTGCAGTAATTGTCAAGCAAAAATTTGCCGGAAATTTACCCACGTAAATTTACCCATGGAAAATAGTCAAAACGAAGAAAACACTTCCCACAGCGGCCTGTTTTTCTTCATTCTTGTGATCTCCACCAGTCCCAGTTTTGTGATGTCAATGACATTGGCTCTTGTCGGATCCCTTTCCAGAAGTTTCCGCAGGAGAGCCATCAGTTTCTCCTGGTTCTCTTTTTTCTGCATATCAATGAAGTCGATCACAATGATCCCCGAGAGATTCCTCAGGCGTATCTGCCTTGCGGCTTCTCGCGCCCCCTCGCAATTTATCTTAAAAAAGGTAGTCTCTTTATTTCGTTTTCCCTCTATAGCCTTTCCGGTATTCACGTCAATGACCGTCAGTGCCTCCGTCGGCTCAATGACAAGATTCGCCCCGCTCTTTAACCAGACCCGTTTTTCCAGCCCATTCTTTAATTTCGAGGAAATTCCAAGCAAATGGTCAAGGGAGCAGCTATCATCCCGATAAAACTGAATCTTGGCACCGTACAGTGGTTCCAGCTCACGGTACACCTCTTCGTCATCGGTTATGATCCGGTCCAGCTCACTGATCCGGCAGCTATTCAGATATTTCCGGTAAAAGATCTCCTCTTTCCTCAGCAGGGAGAAACAGGTCATGTACTGGCCCTTCTCCAATATCTCATATATGTCGGACAGCAGGGCCTGACATTCTTTCCGCACCTCGTCTTCGTCTGCCTTTTCCGCATTCGTCCTCAGAATGATCCCATACTCTTCTTCTTCAAATTCCCGGAGCAGGTCACTCAGACGGGACTGGGCCTCTTCAGACTGGATTTTCTTTGATATTCCCTTCTCCGAATTTTTTGTGCTGATCACAGCAAAACGACCCGCCACTTCAATGTGTCGGGTAACTACAGCCCGCTTTGACTTCACGGCCGTTTTTTTCACCTGAACGATCAGCTCATCCCCGCACTGGGGAGGTCCCTCCTGGCACTCCCAAAGAGGCAGATAGCAGAGCGCGCCCGGCTTTACCTCGACAAAGGCCGCATTGATATTGTACACGATATTCTGTATCTTTCCCACATATATATCACCGACACTGACCGTCTCTGGCGAATCGTCCTCCCCTGTCAGCACGTCAAAAAGTGTGTCCCCCTCCATATAGAGCAGAACCTGTTTCTCCTGTATCTTCGTAATGACAACCTGTTTTCTCTCTTCCATCACTTATACCTCATGTTCTCCGTTCCGGAATCGGCTCAAAATACATCTGCATCCGGTGGATCTGATAACCGCAGGGGGGGCATGGCGCCTCACAGAAACGGTAAAAAGTATCCATCACAAGATCCGGTTTTATATTCGTCTCACTGCCGCTCGTCAACTGCATATATATACCATTTCCCTGATAGGGACAGTGAAGTGTTCCATAGTCCTCCCCAGTCTGCCTGGAAAAATCTTCTTTCGTAAATGCCCAGGCCAGAATATGGGGTTTCAGATCGATTTCCCTCGTAGACTTCTTCGTCTTTTTTTCTGCTGGGACGCACTGCTGGCCCACAAACTCCCGCCATCTTTCCCGCCAGTTTTTCGGGAAGACGCCGCTCTCCTTTTCCACGGCCATATAATCCGCCGCCCTCAAAAGCGCCATAGAATTTTTAAAATGATCCGGCATCTGCTCAATCTCCGTCACAAAAATTTCATCTGTCATAAACTGGTTTAAATACGCGGCAAGTTCCGGCATTGACAGATCTGGCAGAGAATGAAATTCAACGTCAATGTACTCCCCGTCACTTGTGACGCCGACACCGAGGGGTGAGGCAAAACTCATGACCTGGTGCGGACTGAAGCCCTGGGAATAAGCGACATCCAGTTTTGCCCGCCGGATCGCTTTCTGAAAAAAACGCATACAGTCCAGGTGCCCGATAAACTTCATAGTACCCGTCTTCGTAAACCTCATTCTGGTTTTCACATGAAATCCCTCCTCCCGGATATATGATTGCAAACAGCACAGAAGTCTGTCAGGAAACACGGGAGCTGGTACAGACCCCTGTGCCAAACTGTGCCGCGCCACAGCCACTGCACTTTTCGCGGCAGTTCGGTGTCACCTCTCCTGCTTTTGCCCGCTCATACTCCCGCCACATAAATTCTTTTGTCACCCCGATATCAATAAAATCCCAGGGAAATATCTCTTCTCTGCCGCGCTCCCTGTAATTGTAGAAATACCGGTCCACGCCGCACTCATCCAACAATTGATTCCACACATCAGGGCAGAAATAATCCGTCCAGGCATCAAAGATACAGCCCCTCCGGTATGCCTTTTCTATCACCTCTGACAGTTTCCTGTCACCACGGGCAAAAATTCCCTCCAGCTCCGAAGTCAGCGCGTCGTGGCAGTTGTACCGGATGGAGCGCTGGTTGATCTGATCACGGACCTTTCCCGTGAGATATCTCCGGCTGTCCTCAAAATATTGTGCCGTTCCCATGGGCGCCCACTGAAAAGGGGTAAAGGGCTTGGGGACAAAAAATGATGTGCTGGCTGTGATCTCCGGCCGCCCGTTCCGCTCCTCTTTTGGCAGTTCAAAATAGACAGCAGCCACTTTGTCAGCCAGTTCGGCGATTGCCGTGATATCCTGCTTAGTCTCCCCCGGAAGTCCCAGCATAAAATAGAGTTTGACACGGCGCCAGCCTCCCCGGAACGCTTTCCTTGCCCCCTCTAAGATCACCTCTTCCGTCAGCCCCTTATTGATCACATCCCGCATCCTCTGGGATCCGGCCTCCGGGGCAAACGTCAGGCTGCTCTTTCGCACATCCTGTATTTTCCCCATGACGTCCAGGGAAAAGGCATCGATCCGCAGGGAGGGAAGAGCGATGTTCAGTTTTCTCTGTCTGCACTCTTCAATGAGAAAATACACAAGTTCCGGCAGTTCCTCATAGTCGCTTGAACTCAGGGAGCTGAGCGTGATCTCCTCATAACCTGTGTTTTCTAAC
>CANRMO010000118.1 GCA_947631755.1 uncultured Lachnospiraceae bacterium
GCCGCTGTCTAAGCGCTGCCGGTTTGATTTATATTCTTCTGCCCAGGAGCAGCTCTTAACCCGGGCGAACTATAAGGGGGCTGTGGACAGCTACCATGAGATGCCGCGGGTCTTCAAGGCCAGTAAGGTCAACCTGAACATCTCCTTTAAGCAGATCACGGCGGGGATCCCTCTGCGGGTTCTGGATATCCTGGGGGCGGGCGGGTTCCTGCTCACAAACTACCAGGAGGAGATTGCAGAGAATTTCCGGCCGGGGGTGGACTGCGTGGTCTACGAGAGTGTGGAAGACGCCGTGGCAAAAGCGCAGTATTACCTGGAGCACGAAGAGGAGAGGGCAGCGATCGCAGAAAACGGGCATGAGGCAGTAAAGAAATTCTCTTACCGGGGGCAGCTGGAGAAGATTCTGAGGCAGGTCTTCCCGGATGGGAGATTTTAAAAAATGGCGGGATGGAGAATGGAATGAAAGCATTGATGTGTGTTCTTGGGAAAAACAGGGAGAGGGAGATTGCCCGCGGCTTCTGCCGGGCAGGACTGCAGATGGATGAGACAGGGCTTTCCGGCCTGGACATGCAGTTAGGGAGGGATGGCTACCTCTTTGTGTTTACCGTGGGTTTTGTCCCGGAGGTCTCCGCGGTCTGCCAGAAGAAACAGATCCCTTACCTTTTCTGGCTTGTGGACCGGGAAGAGGGGAATGTATTTCTGCATTCCGGAAAGAAGAGCCCCTATGATTATGCGTTCTGTTTTGAGAGGGCGCTGCAGGAAGAGCTCCTGCGCTTTTCTATGGGACATGTGTATTACCTCCCCCTGGCGGCGGATGAGCTGCGCTGGAGGGATCTGTGTGCGGGGGACCCGGCAGGGGACGGGGCAGCAGTATCTTATTTCTGGGAGGAACCAAAAAAGGACTATGAGGGGGTAAAGGCAGATAAGATCCCCGGACTGAAAGACTACACAAAGGGTTATCTCGAAGCTCTTCTGGAGGCACAGGGGAAACTGGGCGGATGTTCTGTTCTGGGGGACGGGTTAAACGCACAGATCCTCGCGGACATGAAAAAAGGGTTTCCCCAGGCGGGATGGGCAGAGGACGGCGGGGAGAGCGCCCGTTCCTGCGGGGCCCATATCCTGGCGGATATGGTGACATACCGTGAGCGGGTGTGTCTGTTAAGAAAGGCGGCGGAGACAGCGCCGCTGGATTTCTATGGCGGCTGGATGCCGGAAGAGCTCTCTGCGGCAGAGGGATGCCGGTATCGGAAATATGGCGGCACAGAGGAAGAGAGGGCGGCCGTTTACCGGAACAGCAGGATCAATCTGTGCCTGCCGCATCGGGATTTTCAGACAGGGGTTCCGGACCAGGTCTATGAGGCGGTGGCTGCGGGCGGCTTTGTGCTTGTGGAGGAGCGGGCGGAGCTGCCGGAATTATTCCATGCGGGGGAACATCTGGATGTGTTCTCGGGCGCAGAGGAGCTGGCGGATAAGATCCGTTTTTATCTCGCAGATGAAGAGGAGAGGCGGCGGATAGCAGCAAATGGGAAACGGCTTGTGGGAGAGCTCCACAGCTATACAGTGCGCGCGGCGGCCATGTTCGGGATGGCCTTTGCCGATGTGCTTGAGTGAGAGGAAAGGGGACAGAAAGATGGAGGAACAGGTGCGGCAGATCCGGGCGCTTCTGGCAGAAGGTGAGCTTTTGGAGATCGAGGATGTGCTGTCGGGGGTGAAAGAGTGGAATAAGGAGCTGCTGGTGATGAGCATTATGGACCAGGTGTTCCGCCGGGAGGCAGAGAACGATATATCGCCCACCGTGTTTGATTATTCCCTGGACCTGGATGAACTGGTGCGCCATTTTATCCGGCTGAAACTGTATGTGAGGCGTCTGGAGTTCGGCCTGCCGGATGAGCTGCAGGATGAGCTGTATGGGTACTGCCAGAAGACGGGGGTGTCGGATTATCTGCTGCTCTACATCCTGCAGCAGAACGTGTTCTTCCAGAAAAAGGTGTGCCGGGAGCTCTCAGGCCTCTTTATAAGAGCGGAGGGAAAAGACTCCCCTCGGGGGAAGCTGTACCGTAATCTGGCAGAAGAGATGGCGGAGTGAAAGGAGAGGCTTTATGGATCCGAAAAAAATCTGTTTTATTCTGTGCTCTAATGATGAGTTTCTTGCGGAAGAGTGCGAGCATTATATCTGGCAGCTGCATGTGCCGGAGGGGTATCATGTGGATGTGCTGGTTGTACAGGGTGCGCAGAGCATGTGCGGCGGCTACAACGAGGCGATGGCGGCTTCTGACGCAAAATATAAAGTCTATCTCCACCAGGATGTACTGATTATACATAAGGATTTTATCTGTGAGATGCTCCGTCTGTTCCGGGAGGATCCGGCTGTGGGGATGATCGGGATGGTGGGGAATACGAGTCTGGCAGAGGACGGGGGTGCCTGGTCGGACGGGATGCACCGCAGGATCGGCGAAGTGTATATTGACGTGTTATATACGAAAAGCAAAAGCGTGTTTGCAAAAATACGCGGCAGGTATGAGGAGGCGCTTGTCCTTGACGGCCTTCTGATGGCGACCCAGTACGATATTCCGTGGCGGGAGGATTTGTTTCAGGGCTGGGATTTCTATGACTGCTCCCAGAGCATAGAATTCTGGAGGGCAGGCTACAAAGTAGTCGTCCCCCACATGGACGAGCCATGGTGTCTCCATGACAACGACATACTAAATATGAAGCAGTATGACAGATGGCGCCGTGTGTTTGTGGAAGAATATGGGGATTTTCTAAATGAGTGGAATGAGAAACATATCCGGCAGGAAAGAGGAGACAGGAGTCCCCAGAATCCCGACAATTATGGATTATATTTTATGCTGGGTGATTATTATTCGGAGTCCAATGTGGATCAGGCTTATCTGTGTTATGAACATGCACTGTTCTACTGTGACAGCGGGAAGGACAGAGAGCTGATCCGCCAGAGAATGGAGAAGATGAGGGGGTGCCCCAGGTTCCATGTGGCCCCGGTCTCGGTTGTCATTGCATCCCGTGACAGAAAAGATTATCTGCAGCAGTGTCTGGACAGTGTGAGACAGACTAGTGGCGAAAACGGATGCGAGATTGTTGTTGTGGACTGTGGCGCCGGCGGGGAGACACCGGACTGGCTTAGGGGCGGGGACGGTATTCGCCTGATCCGCGGGACGGCGGAAATGGGATACACTGCAGCCAGAAATCTGGGGATCAGGGAAGCGGCACCGCAGCATGATATCCTGTTATTGGACAGCGACACCGTTCTTTTGCCACACTCGCTGTTTTGGCTCCGCATGGGACTGTATGAGAGAGAGACGGTGGGGGCTGCGGGCCCGCTGACAAACCAGGATCTCAATGGTCAGAAAGCACCGGGGGAATATCGCTCGCCGGAAGAGTATGTGCGGCTCTCTGAACAGTTCACCGGTCCGGAGAAATTTCCGTATGAAAATAAGATATGGCTCTCAAACTTTGCTCTTCTTATAAAGAGGGAGGCGCTCGAGCGCGTGGGATTATTTGAAACGGGATATGAAGGCGGGATGGCTGCGGATACAGACTATGGGATGAGGCTCACAGAAGCTGGTTTTGAACTGCTCCTGTGTTATAACAGTTCTGTTATCTATTACGGGGCAGGTGATTTCTTTCAGGGAAATGAGCAGTATACATTATATATGGAAGAGAACCGTAAAAAACTGTGTGATAAGTGGGGATTTAATCCATTTTATTATTTCAACCCGAGAGAAATCCTGATTGCGCAATTTGACCAGAGTACGGGAACCCCTGTCCGTGTTCTGGAAGTCGGCTGTGGCATGGGAGCTAATCTGGCCCGCATCCGGCGTCATTTTCCGGAAGCCGATGTGTATGGGATCGAACTGGTGGAGCGTGTCGCTGCCTTTGGGACATATCTGGCAGATATCACCTGTGGCGATATTGAGACGATGCAGATCCCCTATAAGCACTATTCTTTTGATTATATTATATTTGGTGATGTGCTGGAGCATCTGAGGGATCCGGAAAAAGTTCTGGTGAAAATGAAAGAGTATCTAAAACCGGATGGGAAAGTGATTGCAAGTATTCCCAATCTTATGAATATATCTGTGATTGCGCCGCTTTTGAGAGGATATTTTACCTATCGCAGTGAGGGGCTGCTGGACAGAACGCATATTCATTTTTTTACCCAGCATGAGATTGTGGAAATGTTTAAAAGGTGCGGCTATGAGCTGGTGACGATGGGCGGGGCCCGTGAGAGGGAACCCATGGCTCCCGAGGATGAGAAAATTGCGGAGGCTCTGTACAGCCTGCCGGGCATAGCGGAGAGGGAGCAGTTTGAGATCTATCAGTATGTTGTGACGGCCAGGCCGTTATAAGAGGAGCAGGTTATGTATTTTGATGAGAAGTATTTCATGAGGGAGACACGGTGTGGATTTGATGTCCCGGCAATCATGAAACGTGCCTGGGCGGCAGAATTAGAGGTATTGAAAGTAATCATTGATATCTGCGACCGGAATGATATCCAGTATTTTGCTGCTTACGGCACACTGTTAGGGGCGGTGCGCCATGGAGGTTTTATTCCATGGGACGATGACATTGATCTTCACGTCAAACGGGAGGACTATGAAAAACTGGCCAGGGTATTGCCGCAGCAGTTACCAGACGGCTTTTTTATGAGAGGAATGCATGCAGAAAAGCCATCGGGGATTGAAGTTGTGGATACGTTGTATCAGATCTATGTGTCGGCCGAGAGACCCTTTTGGGAAAGAAATGAGTATATGAGGTATTTTCATGGCTATCCCTTTGATTATGTCGGGATTGATATTTTTCCGCTGGACTATATTCCCTATGACACAGAATTGTTTGATGTCCAGAAAACTTTAATTGATATTGCGCTGTTACTCTACTGGAACTGGGATACGCTGAAGGAGACGGGGGCTCTTGAGAGGCGGCTGGATGAATTTGCCGAGGTAAGCGGCGTGCCTGTGCCCCAGGAGAACAGGAGGTTTCACCTGGTAAAAATGATGGATGCCATTGCTTCGCTTTACCATGAATACGAGGGTGGCACCCTGATTGATTATGTCTTTATTCAGACATTTCACAGTCTGGATATAAAAAAAGAGTGGTATGACGATGTCATATACATGCCTTTCGAAAATATGGAGATCGCTGTCCCGGCTGGGTATGATGGTGTGCTGAAAGCCTGCTATGGGGACTATAAGCAATTTGTGAGGGGAAGCGCTTTACACGGCTATCCTTTTTATGAAGAGATGGAAGAAAAACTAGCAAAAGAGTTAGCTGAAGCCGGGTGTTCCCTCAGTGTGGAGGAATTCTGTGAGAGAGTATTGAGTGGAGAGATTGTCTGTGTTTAGCAATAATTGTGGAGGAAACTATGATTATTCTGCCGGATTATTTTGACCGGTTTATCTGTGCCGGAGGCGCGTGCCAGAACACGTGCTGTACGGGGTGGAGGATTACTGTAGATGAGGAGACTTATCAGTTTTACCAGGGTGTTCCCGGAGAATTCGGGGATTATCTGAGGGCGAATCTGGTGGAGAACGGCTTAGGGGCCGTGATACGCATGACGGAGGAAAAACGCTGCCCTTTTTTAGATGAGGAGGGACTGTGCCAGATCTACCGCAACTGCGGGGAGGAGCATATGGGTGATATCTGTACTGTATTTCCCCGCACCGGAGTGGATTTCGGCAATATAAAACTGCTGGGGTTATCTCTGTCCTGTGAGCAGGTCCTGCGCCTCATCTGTGAGGAAGAAGAACCGCTTGTCCTCTGCTCGGAGTATGAGCCGGGAGAAGTCCCTGTGGCAAATGAGAAGCTGCCTGCGACAGTGTTTTTTATGATGTGGGCAGTCAGATATCTGCAGGATACGTCTGTTCCCTTTTCTGTCAGCATCGGAGTGGTGTTGTATATGGGTGTTAATTCAAAAGCTTATCTGCCGGAGCCGGAAGCTGGACGGATGGCCGTTGTTCTGGAGAGAGTTCCGGATGTATCGGAACAGTTTGCAGAGATCAGGAACTCTTTTGATGGGGCTGAGATGTATCAGAAGGCGGAGAATCTGGTCTTTTATGTAATTGATACCGTATGCCAGGTTGTCAATATGTCAAACTTACATGATTCAGGGATCGTACTGTGGGATGATGCTGTATCGGATTGCACGGATGAAGAGCGCCGTCTCTATGTCCGGCGGTGTCTGGGGAGGAAGAAAGAAAACAGGACCCATATGGAATATATGCAGAGGCTGGCGGCAGCGTTTCTTTTGTCGCATGCACAGGCATTGAAGGACGGGGTGAGTGTTGAGCTGCTGTTTCTTGAGAGGTTTGTCAATTTTATGGTCCTGGCGGCGGTCCTCCCATTAGCGTGGCAGGAGAATGTGGTGCAGGATAAGGTCTATTTTGAACGTCTTGCCCGGATCGGGAGAATGTTTGAACACTCGTCACTGATTCATGATTATGTGTATCCAGTGTTGAGGGATTACTTTCATCTGGAAGTGATGGATTATGTGATTGCTTTTATGGTGCTGTTTAATCTGAGTGCGGGGATGGAAGAATGAAAGGAGTAGTTTTATGGATTCAGGGAAGGTATGTTTTATTTTGTGTTCGGATGATGAGGTCCGGGCACAGGAATGTGAATCTCACATACAGCAGTTGAATGTGCCGGATGGGTTTGAGACAGACATTCTCATTGTGCAGGGGGCAGAGAGCATGTGCAGTGGGTACAATGAGGCGATGAGGGCCTCCGATGCTAAATATAAGGTGTATCTCCATCAGGATGTGTCAATAGTAAACCGGTCGTTTATTTTTGATATGCTTCTCTTGTTTTTGGATAATCCGGATATTGGCGTGCTGGGTGTGGCAGGGAATGAAAGCCAGGATGTGTTCCCAAAAATACAGGGAGAGTATCAGGAGGTTTTTGTGCTTGACGGGTTTCTGATGGCGACCCAGTATGATATTCCGTGGAGAGAGGATCTGTTCCGGGGCTGGGATTATTATGACTATTCCCAGAGCCTTGAGTTTTGCAGGGCGGGATACAAAGCAGTGGTCCCTGAGCAGTATGAGCCGTGGTGCCTTTATGATAACAAGATCCTGGCTGCGAGGAATGATGGCCAATGGCGCCAGGTCTTTTTGAATGAATACAATGATCTGATAGAAAAATGGAATGAAAAGGCAGGCAGGCCGATGAATGTGTGATCCTGCAGGAGTGATTTGCAATATAGATGGAGGCAGATTAGTATGAATAAAAGTGAGGTTTTAGAGAAATTACGTCAGATCCGGATACATTGTCAGGACATCGAGAGACGACAAAAAAAGGGAACTATCAGTGACGCGGAGCTCTATGGGTCGGTGGCAGGGTTTATCGCTGCCATTTGTGAGATGGAAAAGGCCGTGTCCGAATTTGTTTACCATCCATACAGGGAATTTCTCTCGGATTTCGCAGAGTTCTGTGGCAAATGTGGGG
>CANRMO010000119.1 GCA_947631755.1 uncultured Lachnospiraceae bacterium
TACTCCTTTAGCCGCTCACGGCAGAAAAATAACACCGCCGTCCTTTCTCCGTTTTTACAGAGCGTGAAACAGCTGATCCCGCTCTCTTTCAGCAGTGCGCGGATCTGCCCGGTACACTCGTTGTGAATGGAGATCAGCGAAGAAATCTGAAGTCCCACGATAAGAGGGGCGCATTGAAAGACAAACCGGGCCTCAGCAGATCCCAGCGGCATCTCCCGCGCTGTTTTTATCATTTCCCGCGTCAAACCGTCTCCTCCTGACAGATAAGTGAAAATTTCAGCCCCGGCCGCCGACCGGGACTGTCTCTTTTTATTATAGGTAATTTTCTGCCGGATATTCCTGGCTCCCCTCCCGATTTTTACCCTTTTACATGAAATCCAAAATAATCCACAGCATTCTGATATGAGATTCCTTTCACGATCCTCTCAAGTGCTTTCATATCAGCCGGGTATTCGCCATTTTCCACCCATCCCCCCAGAAGTTCACACAAAATACGGCGGAAGTACTCATGTCTGGCATAAGACAAAAAGCTCCAGGAATCCGTCAGCATGCCAATAAAGTTTCCCAGGAGGCCAAGGTTCGCAAGGGAGGTCATCTGCTCTGTCATGCCCTGTCTGCTGTCATTAAACCACCATGCGCTTCCCTGCTGAATCTTTCCCGCCGCAGAAGCGTCCTGAAAGCAACCGATAACCGTCCCGATCACGGCGTTATCCGCGGGATTCAGAGAATAGAGAATGGTTCTCGGCAATTCCCCCGTCATGTCCAGATCATTTAAAAAATCCACCAGCTCCGACACTGGGGCACCGTTCCCTACGCAGTCTGCCCCCACATCTGCCCCCAGTCTCCGGTAAATCCTGCTGTTATTATTCCTTCTCACAGCAAAATGCATCTGCATCGCCCAGTTTCTCCTGGCATACTCCCTTCCCATGTTGAGCATAAATGCCGTCTGGAATTTCTTCTGGTCAGAAAAAGTCAGAGGTTCCCCTGACAGACGTCTGGAAAAAATTTTTTCTATCTCTTCCTGTGCCGCGGCAGCATACATGACATATTCCATGCTGTGGTCAGAAATACAACAGCCATTTTCTGCAAAATAATCCATTCTCTTTTTCAGCGCCTCCATCAGATCCGAAAAAGACCGGATCTCCCTGCCGCTGATCTGCCCCAATTCTTCCAGATAATCCAGATAGTCCGGCCTCTCTGTGTCCATGGCACGCTCTGGCCTCCATGTAGGGAGAACCTGTACATCAAAACTGTCATCCTCTTTTATCTTCTGATGCCATTCCAGCGTATCGGCCGGATCATCCGTCGTGCCAATCACTGCCACATGGGACCTGCGAATGATCTCTCTGGGAGTTAACTGCCACAGCCTCTCATTGCAGAGTTCCCAGACCTCATCCGCCGTGTCCGCATTCAGAAACCCACGGTATCCGAAATATCTTTGCAGTTCCAGATGGCTCCAGTGATATAGAGGATTTCCAATGGCCATCTCAAGTGTCTCCGCCCACTTCCTAAATTTTTCATGGCCGGGAGCATCTCCCGTAATATATTTTTCCTCCGTTCCATTGGCACGCATAAGCCTCCATTTGTAGTGGTCAGCCCCAAGCCACAGGCATGCAATATTGTCAAACCGTCTGTCCTCACAGATTTCCCGCGGAGAGATATGGCAATGATAATCCACAATCGGCATACCAGCCGCATATTCATAATACAATTTACGGGCCGTCCGGGTCGTGAGCAAAAAATTCTCATCCATGAAATTCTTCATATAATTCCCCCTCACTTCAGCTCTAATTTTTCTCTGTTGCAAAAAAAATGAATTATGATAAAATATGTCCAAAAGGGGGATGCAAAACATGGAACACAGATCCTACTATCAGGACAAAGAATTATTCTTCCACCAGAGCATAGATCAAGTGCCCCTTGATACGGCTTACGGGATGCACGCCCATGAAATTTATGAAATATTTTATCTCGTCTCTGGAACGGGAAGCTTTTACGTGGAAGGCAATATGTATCCCATCACCCCGGGGTGCCTGTTTGTTTTGCGCTCCAATGAGGCGCACCACATGGTCCTGAGCCCTGCCACAGCTTATGAGAGGATCGTCCTGCATTTTTTCCCGGAAATTATTGATGCTGAGGATCCAAAACACATCCTCCTGGCCCCGTTCGTGGACAGAACTCTCGGCCAGAACAATTATTACGCTCCCTCCGCCTCTTCTGGCTGCCGCATCAGGGACTGCTTAAAAGATATCATTGAGACTGACGACGACCCCTATTTAAAAAGACTGTCCATCCGCTCCAATCTGCTTATCATCCTGGCAGAACTGAATAAATTGTTCCGCAATAACTCCCAGCCACAGGACAGCATCACAAACCAGCGGATCGCGGACATCATTACCTACATTAATGATAATCTGTCCGAACCTCTGTCCATTGACATCCTGTGCCAGAAATTTTATATCAGCAAATCCTACCTTAACAGCCTGTTTAAACAATATACCTCTTCCACTGTATGGAAATATATCGAGACAAAACGGCTGATTCTCGCCAAAGAACTGATACGGACCGGCATCTCTGCAAAAAACGCCAGCGAGCAGTGCGGTTTTTCCAATTACTCAACCTTTTTCCGCGCCTATAAAAAGCAATTTGGCATCTCGCCATCCGACTGACGGCATATTCCCTATGGGATTGAAAAGAGGCACTGCTTCTTTTCGGGAAAACAAATGCCTCTTTCCTTTGGATGATGATTTTATTTCACAATTACAGTGATTTTCTTTTTCCCTTTTCCACTCTTTATTACAAGGACTACTCTGCCTTTTTTCTTTGCTTTCACTGTAAGTTTCCCGTTCTTGAGTTTTGCAGTCATAATCTTTTTATTTTTCTTACTCAGAGACTCCAGTTTCGCCCCCGCTTTCTTTGGATTCGTCCGTACAGTGAGCGTCATTTTTTTCTTTACTCTCAGGCTCACCTTTGAGACACGCTTTTTACCCCTTTTCACAGTGATGGAAGGATTCTTCACTGTCACTTTCACACTATGGCTGACACCTCCCACAGCTGCAGTGATTGTCGCCGTCCCCTTTCCGGTCGCCGTGATCTTTCCCGCCTTTACAGTGGCGGCTTTAGGATTGCTGCTCCTCCATACCACCACATCGGACGTGCCAGTCACCGTTGCTTTTATGGTGGCACTGTTTAATGCTTTCCCGGTATAAAGGGTCACTTTTGACTTGTTCAGAGAAAGCGTTGCCGGACTCTGCGTTACCGGATTCTGCGTTACTGCCTCACCAGAGACAGGAATCTTTTCTGTGCGCATAACACTGCCGCAGACACTGCACTTATATGTCTCCTCTCCCTCTTCTGTCCCGTTCGCCTGCTTTGTGACAGTACCCTCATCCTCTTTATGGGCCGACTCATCCAGATGCGCGCCGCAGATACTGCACTCATGCCAGTGAGTTTTCTCATCCGATTTCCACTCCGCTCCGGCTTCGTGTGTATGTTCTTCCTGCTCCGCTATCTCTTTCTTTATCTCATCTGTCAACAGGGCATAATCATAGATTCTGTAACCAGCGAGATATCCCGAATAAATCTGCGTGTTCACCGGCGTAAACGGTCCCTTTCCGATCCACACATAGCTCTTATCTGCACTCAGTATTTTTTTGATCCCGTCAAATGCCTCATTGCTGATCTGTTTTTTTCCGTCAATATAAGTTGTCACATCTTTACCCGAGTACACCACATCCACGTGTTTCCACTTTTTCCCGGCCGCTGTGGCATCAAAGGTTCCCCCTCCGTTTAAAACCCGCAGTGTCCCCGTATAATCCACCATGCCAAATCTCGGATATGTCGCTGAGTTGGCCGCCGTAGCTTTCCCTTCTTCGTGGGTATTTGTTGCGAAAAACGTGTAATTCGCATTGGAAGTGGACGCGGTATACGAATCATAGGATATAGTAAACTCGCTCAACCCCTTCATAAGTGGGGAGCCGTCCTCCTTTGTCACTTCCAGCCATCTGGTGGAGTCAAAATATAATCCGCTCTTTCCCCCAATTTCCTTATACGGAAAGACAGGGGCCTTTCCATCTTTTGAATACAGAGCGGCCAGGGCACCGGCGCCACGGTACCCGCTCTCTGTGCCGTCCAGGCTAAAGTCTGCAATCAGTTTGCCAGCCTTTCCGAATACTTTTACAACAACCGTATCGCTGTCTGCCACTGTCCCGTCCTTTTTGAGTTTTACTGTGATTTTAGCGGAACCGATGGCAAGACCGGTTACTGCTCCGTCTTTCACCTTTGCCACAGATTCGTCAGAAGAGCTCCACTCCAGCTCATACTCTCCCTCACCGCTCTGCTGGGTCTCCAGTATCAGACTCTCTCCAATTCTGACTTCTCTCCCACTGCTCTTTACGGTGATGCCGCCACTCTGTCCAAGTTTCTCCGGCAGTTCGCCGATGCGCTGCTTTTGGAATTCCTTAAGTTCCCCATCTGCCACTATATTATTGGGGCTGACCGGCATGCCAATCTCCATTTTACTGAGGGATGGCGCAGCCGACGCATCTGTCACGATAAGAAAGCGGTCAAATGCCTGTGACGGTGACATCCGGTACAGTTCTATCCGGTTCCAGCCTTTATTCACCGTAATCTGCGCGCTCTGCATCGATTCGATCATGTGGAGAATGTTGCCGCTCCACGTTTCAGACAGGGTCGTCGCCGTCCCGCGGATCCACGCTTTATCTGAGCTCTCCCCATTGACCACTACCGCTGTGCGGCAGTTTGTCGTACTCTCATCCAGTGTCGGCAGACGATACGCGATAAATTTATAAGTACCTGCTTTCTCAAAATAGACATCATAAGCCACATGTCCCACTTTTTCTTTGTCCGCTTCTCCCAGCGTCCCGTTGGCAAACTCATTGTATGCAGCGACATCTCCCTGCTGTGTATTCACTTTATTCTCTTCTTTCGTTGTGATGCGGATGGAATCACCGCGCTGGCCAAGAGACTGGATCCTCTGCCACTTCGTGCCGTCTGTCCCAGCCACATTTTCAGACCAGTGCTCTGCCTCTATCATCACATAGCCACCGGCCTCCTGATATCCTTTTCTCTCTCCGCCCAGCTGACTCTGTACACAATCCGCTTTTATTGTAAACACCGCCACCGGCTCCCCGGAAACTTCTGTTCCATTGTATACTTTGATCTCGCCCTCGGCACTCTCCGTCAATTTTGACCAGTCAACCGTGGCGATAACCCGCTCTTCTGTGTAGACAGAACCACTCTTCTTCGTCAGTGAAATCCAGTCCGGCGCTGTGGCAGTCCAGGCCGCCGCCCCGGTTCCTTTTCCGAACACATCGAAATAATGTGCTTCTCCTCTCTCCTTATTCAGTGAACTAAAATACAATTTCCCGCTGCCGGCTTTTGACGCGTTTTCGCACGCGGCACCCACGCCTTCTCCCGGCTCGGCAGTTTTATAATCCCCCTCTGTCTTTAACAAGATTCCCTGATCTGGCTGATAGTCTCCTGACCACTCCGTCCCATCGCCATAGCGGTATCTCGCACGGTGGGTATAATTGATGACATGATCCCATTTCCCCTCATTTAAAGACCAGAATTTATTTTGCCCCTCTTCTATGCGGGAAATGGCCTCTGTGCCCAGCTTGCGGTAAACGATTGAACTGCCGTACCGGCCCTGCGCCACAGCCTGCTCATTTTTCAGGCAATAAATGTATTCCTCCGCCACGTCTCTGCTGGATCTCACCGCGTGGAGAATCTGCTCATAAAAGGCATCTCTGGCATTTTCATCGAGAGAATCATAAATCTTCTCAAGTCTGTCCACCAGATCATTCCACTGGTTCACCCAGAGCATGCCCTCGTCGCCGTTCCCGGAAACGCTGAAATCATAGCCTTTTCCATAAAATTCCGCCCGCTTGGTTGCATTGTACTGGTAATACCGGTCCAGACAGTCCGCAATTTCCTCCGCGTCTCTCTGCGACACATTGAAATCACGTCCCACCTGCGCCGCAAGGGCTTCTTTTATCCGGCTGTCATCCGCACTCTCAATGTCCCATGCCATCCTCATAAAATACTCCGCAGAGATCTCTCCCGGCTTAATGTCTCCCACATTCAGAATCCAGTAAGTATTTGCACCGGTGTTATATGCCTTATGCATCTCTGCATTCATCTGGGCAATGGAAGCGGAATTGAGCCATAGATAACTCTTTGGCCACCCCCAGTAGGAATTATGGTAGTAAACGCCGTTGCGCCGTCCCTCTGCCCGCTCTTTTTCATTGGGCGTCTGACGAAAATATCCGTAATTGTCATTGGCCCACATAAGAATGATATCCGATGCCTCTTCAGTGAGCCAGTCCGCCAGATCCCGGTTATTATAATTGTAGTACTCGTTCATTTCCTTATATGGGATGAACACCTGAGGCGCGCCGTCTTCCGAACCATAATATTTTTCTATTATCTTTCGCTGCTCATGGATGACATCTTTCATCAGGGCGACCTTTTTTGCCTCCTGGGACGTTCCTTTTACCGTGATGCTGCTTCCCAGCGCATTGTCCTGCCCCTTATTGGATATAAATGTATCCAGCTTAGCCAGGGCCGGTCCCCCGTCATGGACGCCCCGCAGTCCCATGGAGAAAATATTTTCAAAATCTTTGTTACTGGCTACCCGCTCTTCCCAATAAGCTAAGATTGCTGTCTTATTGATTGTGTAGTCCCAAGCCGCACTGGAACTGGCCCCCTGTATGTTGTATCGGTTCTTATTTGCCTTATACCAGTTTTCCCATTCACCTACATTGTTGCGGAGCATCATCTCGCAGTGGGATGATGCCATAATAATGCCGTACTCCGCTGCATTTTTTGCATTCACGAGCTCTGTCCCATCCTCACCAGTCACACTGTTAAACGCCTCTGTACCCTCGTGCATCGCCGGCCAGAGCGTATTTGCCTTTAGCCGGAGAAGCAGCTCATACACATGGCGGTACACCCCCGGATGGGATACCTGGGCGGGCCAGCCGAAATCTTTTTTCTGATATGCCCACTACCGCAGCTGCTCTTCATCATTGATAAAGATTCCCCGGTAGGGAACGCTGGGCGCCCCCTCTACCACTAATTCCTTATCATACAAAACCATCCCGTCCCTGCCGGCTACATCCACCGGTACATCGCTCCACCAGTACCACGGGGAAACACCGATTTCCTCTGACACGGTGTAGATGCCGTAAATCGTGCCCCTGGCATCGCTCCCTGCAATGACTAATGCATTCTTTACCCCGCTGTTTCCCTCAATCGGATCGCTGACCTGTTTGATCACATAGGCCTCCGGCTGATCCTGAATGGTTTTCGCCTCATCTAACTTTCCCCGGTCGGCGAGTGACCGGATCAGTGCACTGTCCGCTATGGAACCAATGATGATCACATTTTCATCCTGCACGGTTTTGGCATCTGTCAACAACTGCGGCACCTGATTC
>CANRMO010000120.1 GCA_947631755.1 uncultured Lachnospiraceae bacterium
AACAGAAAAGACGGCTGCGATCATTCCCGTACATACATATGGCAATATATGCAATGTGGGAAAAATCGGGGAAATTGCTGATAAATATGGATTGAAAGTGATTTATGATGCAGCGCATGCTTTCGGTGAAACTTATAGAGGGAAAGGGATTGCCTGTTATGGGGATGTTTCGGTGTTCAGTTTCCATGCCACAAAAGTGTTCCACACATTAGAGGGCGGGGCTGTCTGCTGCAGGGAAAAAAGCATATATGAAAAATTATATAATTTAAAGAACTTTGGAATACGCTCAGAAGAGCTCGTTGTTTCCATCGGGGCGAATGCAAAGATGAACGAATTCCAGGCAGCTATGGGTCTGTGTAATTTAAAACACATGAATGGCGAGATACAAAAAAGAAAGATGGCAGCAGACTGTTATACCCGGCATTTCGAGGGGGTGGATGGCATTACCCTGAGGACTATACAGGCAGATGTCAGGTCAAATTACGGTTATTTCCCTGTGTTATTCGCGGACCGCAGAATGAGGGACCGTGTGTACACAGTACTGGCAGATGAGGGGATTCATGCCAGAAAGTATTTTTATCCCATAACGGCGGATCAGGCATGTTTTAAAAATAAGTACCGTGGGCTTGATCTGAAAAAGGCAAGGAATTTATCTGACAGAGTTCTTGTTTTGCCTCTCTATGCGGGGATTGGGGAAGAAGAGATCCAGTGGGTCGCGGATACAGTCAAGGCTGTTTTGCAGAAAGACAGGGCTTGAAAGTAAAAAAAGGAGGGACAATATGATAAATAAGGAAGCCAGGCGTATTCTTTCTAAGGCAAAACAGTATGGGAGACTGTTTAAAAATGAACTGGGGGCAGCCACATTTACGGCAAGGATGATCGAGGAGGGAAACAAGACAATTGTAGCTCTTATTGATATGATAAAAATGGTGGTTGCAGAACAGGTTTATGCTGTATACGACGGTTTTTTCTCTTCTTATGCAAAATTTCTGCAGAAATGTTCTGACATGGGATTTCTGGAAAAAAATATTGACTTGTATATCGCTTCACTGGATTTGTTCATAGAAAATATGACAGAACTGGAAAATTATTATGAGAAAATGAGTAAAGTATGTGCCTGTTGCGGAAATGAGGTGTTTTATCTCCCTTTGTCCGAATATTACAATGAGCAAAAGAAGAAGTATCATGCAGTCTCCATGAAACCGGAAACGCTGAACAGGGAAGAGTATACATGTCCGTTTTGTGGCAGCAGTGACCGGGACAGGATGATTGTGTCATTTCTCAAAAAAAGAGGGCTGTCATCGCGGACGGAATGCAGGAAGTGCCTTCACATTGCTCCAGCCTTTTCTGTACAAAAGTGGATGGAGGTATTCTGCCCATCTGTTGTTCAGGATACTACAGATATGTATATGGATGGTGTGACTTTTCACGCAGATATCCAGAATATGGATATGGTGGAGAATGAGACGTATGACATGATCATATGTTCCCATGTATTAGAACATGTCCGGGATGATGGGAAAGCCATGCGGGAGATGGGGAGAGTTTTAAAACCGGATGGGATTATTCTTTTTCTGGTTCCTGTTGACCTGGGCTTTGATGGGATAGATGAGGAATGGGGATTATCAGAGGCAGAGAACTGGCAAAGATTTGGCCAGAATGACCATTGCAGGAGATATGGGAAAGAAGGATTGATACAGAGACTGAAAGAAAATGGTTTTCTGGTCAATGCTCTCGGGAAAGAATATTTTGGCGATGAGGTGTTTTTTAATGCGGGACTGACAGATACGAGTACATTGTATGTACTTGCGAAACAAGATGTTAAAATAGAGGACTGTTGTGGACACAAGGAGAGTACCAGATGGCTGCGGTGAAAGAGATAAGAGGAGAAGAATTTCGAAGGTTGCAATTGATTGAATTGGACATGGCTTTGGAGTTGGACCGGGTGTGCCGGAAAAATGATATAAAGTATTCTATTTATGCGGGGACTATGTTGGGGGCTGTCCGCCATAAAGGTTTTATTCCGTGGGACGATGATATAGATATTGCTATGCTGCGGGAGGATTATGAGAGATTTAAGGCTGTGGCAGATGAGCTGGATCCGGGTATTTGTTTTTTCCAGGATCATGAAACAGACCCGGAGTACCGCTGGGGATACGCGAAACTACGGAGAACGGGAACAGAGTTTATCCGGGCTGGGCAGGAGCATATAAAATGCCAGACAGGAGTGTGTATTGATATCTTTCCGATGGATGATGTTCCCCGCCATGTGGCAGGACAGATGCTGCAGAATTTTCTTAGAAAGATTTTATGGTCTGGGGTGGGAAAATACAGTGACAGGAGTTTTTTTAAACGCTGCTGGTTTGGTCTTTTATCACATATCTGCCCGGATACTGTATTTAGATGGTGTAAGAAGATGGAGAGAAAGAGTAGAAATGATTCTGTGAACCGGATTCGGTGTCTTTTATTTCCGATTGTCGAAAAACAGTATGCGAAAAATCCACTCCGCTCGCGTTATGGGATGCCCAAACAATGGTTTACGGATTTAGAAGAGTACGACTTTGAGGGTTACCGGCTGTTAGGGACAAAGGATTTTGAGGCCGCTTTGAAGTTTTACTACGGCGATTGGAGGACAGAGAAACCGGAGGAGCCACACTCATCGGTTTCTCATTATGATTTTAATGGATTGCATAAGGATTTAGGAGAGGACGGAGGAACTGAATCATGTTGACAAAAATGCAGTTTGATTTGTTATATGAGTCTTGGCGGGAAATGGATGGATACAGGGAGGGGGTATTCCGCCATAATATTGGTTCGTCGGGTGAGGAAGAGGAGAAGAGGGCAGAATTATTTGAAAAGGGGCTTTTGGATGCAAATGGGCGTATCACGGGCCAGGGCAGGAGAGCCATGGAGCCGTACCGAGTGGAAAATGCGATTATTCTGGCTGCTGGCTTTTCATCGAGATGTGCGCCGCTGTCATACGAAAAGCCCAAAGGATTGTTCAAGGTGAAGGGTGAAATATTGATTGAACGGCAGATACGGCAGTTGAGAGAGCGCGGGATCAGAGAAATTTATGTTGTTGTCGGTTATATGAAGGAATTGTTTTTCTATCTGGAAGAAAAATTTGACGTGCACATCATAATCAATACAGAATATATTGACAGGAATAATCTGTCATCCCTCAATGCGGCAAAACAATATTTTGGGAATAGTTTTATCTGTTATGCAGACAATTATATTCTCAACAATAGTTATGAAGAGTATGTATACGATTCTTATTTTGCGGCTATGTATTCCAAGGGCTATACGGATGAATACATAATTAAGACAGATAAAGAGGGAGTTATAACACAGTATTACCAGGGAGGGACAGATTCCTGGTATCAGATGGGGGAGATGTATTTTACCCGTGAGACGGCATCCCGTTTTCTTGAGTTGATGGAGAGTGAGTATAACTATCCCAGTGTATATGATATGAAGCTGGATGATTTTTATATCCGGCATCTGTCAGAACTGAAAATATACATAAAGCCATGTCCTGACAATTCGGTCAGGGAATTTGACACTATTGCGGAGATTGAGGAATTTGACGATCATTTTTTTCAGAACATGGGTGGAAATATACTGTCAAATATTTACGGCTGCCTTGACTGCCGGGAGGATGAAGTCGGTGGAATCCAACAGCTGGTGGCGGGGCTGACCAATGTTACATTTTGTTTTTTATGCCGGGGGAAGAAGTACATATACCGCCATCCTGGAATGGGAACAGATAAGATCATAGACAGGGAGAAGGAGGGGCGGGCCCAGGCAAAGGCGGAGGAGCTGGGGCTTGATCCGACACTTGTAAAGTATGATCTGGCTGCTGGGTGGAAGATATCCGAATTTTTCGAGAACATAGCGTTCGACTATGACAGCAGGGAGGATGAAAAAAAAGCGGTAGAGCTGATTCGCAGACTTCATGAAAAACCGCGAAAACTCGGCTGGAAATTGAATATGATGAAAAAGGCATCAGAATTTCAGAAACTGGTTGCCGTGGAATATTATGACGCATTCCGGGAATTTGAGGATCTGAGAAAACGGATGGAGAAATTGTTTAGCTGTGCGGAATCGGATGGATATGAGCTGGTAATGAGCCATAATGATGTTTCAGACAGCAATATCCTTCTCGGTAAAAATGAGGTGATACTGATTGACTGGGAGTATGCAGCGGACAATGATCCTGCGGCTGACATAGCCTCCTATATAGTTACCGGGAAACATTCACAGGAGGATTGTGAAAGAATACTCAGACTATATTTTGGCAGGCCGCTGAGTCAGAAAGAAAGGCGCCACTATTATGCATATGTAGCGATAGTCGGTTATTTTTGGTTTTCATGGGCCGTTTATATGGAAAGTACCGGCCGTGAAACGGGAGAATTGATGCATTTACTCTATCACTATGCGCTGCGGTATAGTACAGCCGCATTAGAAATGTATCAGGGAGGAGACGGAAATGCCGAATGAAAAGACAAAGCTGAAAAGGGTATTGGGTTTTGCACCCACTTATGGCGCTGCGGTCGGCCTTGTTATTTCCGGATCAGGCATGTTTTCTGTTGCAAATATTGCCGGAACTACTGGTTATGCAACTTTTATATCTGTGTTTATCGCTCTCATACCGATGATGGCGGCAGCCTTTGCTTTTGGCGAACTGGCAGCTATGCTGCCGGGAGGGGGGATGATATCGGATTATACATTGCCGGCGCTGGGAAGATTTTGGGCCACTTTTGCCCTTTTGAGCGGCTACATGGTTCTCATTGCGACAGATGGCGCGACTCAGTTTGTCATGGGAGGATTGTCCATTGAGGAGATGAGCGGGATCCCCCAGATTATTGTCACAGTGTCTTTGTTTCTCCTTCTCGTGGCGGTCAATATTATTAACGTGAATTTTTATGGAAAGATTGAGGCAACATTGACGATTGTTATGGTATTCGTATTTCTGGGATTTTCTATACTGGGCAATGCCGGAGCTGGTGAGGTGATGGGAGTTGCTGCACCAGTGAATGCGGAGCTTCCCCTTATGCCGGAAGGGGGGTGGCAGACTATATTTGGCGCAGTGGGAACAGGGATATGGTTTTTTCTTGGATTTGAATTTGCCTGCCCCATGGCGGAGGAGAACAAAAAACCATATAAGAATATTCCTATAGCGTTGATTGCTGGGCTGTTTACTGTCTATGCCATAGATTGTCTCTTTGCCGTGGCGGCAGTGAAGTATACAGACATGGCAGAATTGAGAAATTCAGCTATTCCCCAGATTGTTGCGGCAAAGGCAGTGATGGGGAGGACTGGCCATGTTGTTGTGAGCCTGCTGACGATATTTGCCTCCTTTACAACAGCTAATGCCTATCTGGCCTCTCTGCCGCGCATGCTCTATGGCCTGGCAAGGGAAGGGCTTGTGCCGTCTTTTTTCAGCAAAATAAACCGCCGTTTTAGGACGCCGGTCCGCGGCATTGTATTTACAGCATGCCTGATGTCTGGGCCAATCATATTTATTTCGATTAATGGGGTAGAGGTAGGGATTATGCAGGGGATGATTAATACAGCTTGTATCACATGGATGTTTTCTTATATTATCGCGATTGTGGACGTCCTGGTACTTAGGAAGAAATATCCGGATTATCCGCGGCTCTGGAAAGCTCCATTTGCCAGAATCACTATGCCGGTCGGAGTGCTTGGTATTGCCTTTGGCATTTATACATTGAGGGGTTATCTTGTGTACTCGCTGATTTGCATGGCTGTCATAGCACTATACTGTATAATCTGGTTCCGCTATAAGGGAATTTCCCTGACTGCAGTGCCGGATATTAAAGATATGGCTACAGATATCAGGGACAGATCAGAATATCTTGCAGTGTGGGATGAGGCAGTTGACGCATGGTGTAAAGAACATGTCAGTTGATCGCAGGGTTTCGGATAAAATAAAGCAGCAGTTTTCTGTGATAATTGGAAATGAAAGCATCTGTATGGTAGAACAGGAGGAAACAAGTCTGCTTGTCAGAGTAGAGGAGCATGAACCTCTGGATCTGGTGAGAGTAAACTATATATGCCGCAGCCATGTCTGGAGTAAAAATTATAACCCGGTGTATGAGTGCCGGGTGGAGGGAAACCGTATTAAGAGGCAGTCGGACTTTTGCATTGCATATAGATACTGCCATAAATCCAGCCTGTTTGTGGCGGAGGACGGGGAACATGAAATGGCGGTTCGGCTGTGTGAGAGAATGAATCATAATACACTGCTTTTACAGCGGATCAGGCGGACAGATTTAAATTGTCTCAGTATCCAAAAAAAGAAACATGATTATATTGAGTTGAAAATTTCGCCGTTTAGTGGCATGATCACCAGAATCCTCATACCGCCTGCGACATCTTATGTAAGACCGCATGAAGGAGAGATTGTTCAAATCTTTCAGATACTTCAGTTGATGATAACAGATATAAAGATATTGAATGGATGAATAGAGGATTGATATCAAAGAGTCTGTGGGCAGCGAAAAAGCTGTCTGGATGGAGGGGACGATGAAGACAGTATATGCATGTTTTTGTACAAGTGTGATCCATGAGGGGCATAGGAATATTATAGAAAAGGCGCGGCAGTACGGCGAGGTGACAGTCGGGGTTTTGAGCGATGCCGCCATGATACGCTACAACCGTTTTCCCACTGTGGGTTTTGAGGAGCGCCTGCAGATGATCCGGGAACTGGAAGGCGTGGACCATGTGGTCATCCAGGAAGACATCATGTATGACAACATCATCCGCCAGCTGCGCCCGGATTATGTGATACACGGGAATAACTGGAAGCAGGGGCCGGAGTCGGCAATCCGCCGGAACGTGCTCCGGCTTCTGGAGGAGTACGGCGGGCAGCTGATTGAGCCGGAATATACATACAACGAAAATGTGAAGCGGACCGACGAACGGCTGAAAGAGAAACTGGCCATGCCGGAGTACCGCCGGAAACGGCTGCGCCAGCTGATCGACATACGCTCCCTTGTGAAAGCACTGGAAGTCCACAGCGGGCTGACCGGGCTGATCGTGGAGAAGACTGTGGTCGAGAATGACGGCGAGTTCGACCAGTTCGACGCCATGTGGGTCTCTTCCCTCTGCGACAGCACCGCCAAGGGGAAGCCGGATATCGAGCTGGTGGACATGACATCCCGCTACCGCTCCATCGACGATGTGATGGAGGTAACGACGAAACCAATTATCTTTGACGGGGACACCGGGGGCATCACGGAGCACTTCGTGTACATGGTGAGGACACTGGAGCGGATGGGGGTCTCCGCCGTCATCATTGAGGACAAGACCGGGCTGAAACGGAATTCCCTCTTTGGCACGGAGGCGGAACAGACCCAGGCGCCAGCCAGAGAGTTTGCTGAGAAGATCGCCGCCGGGAAGAA
>CANRMO010000121.1 GCA_947631755.1 uncultured Lachnospiraceae bacterium
AGTCGTTGACCGAAATGGCGCTCCTCCCCATAATAGCCCGGACAGGAATCCTTGCTTTCTGGAGAGAATTCTCCAGAATCTCATGGTACACCTCGTCATCTTTGACCTGGGCTGTGGAATACCAGAATTTTGTGTTCACTCTGTCAATAACCGGATCCAGCACATCATACGGAATACATATATTCATCAGCCCCTCTGTGTTTCCGATCTTGATGTTCATCGTCACTATGGAGGTCATCTCATTCGGGGTCACAAACTGGGCAAACTGGGAATTCGTCTCTATCCGTTCCAGCATAGGCTCCAGCTCCTGTACACTCCGCCACGGCTCAACGAGCAGGTTCGTACAGATAACGAGTATCCTCTCAATGATCGCGAGCTCAATCTCCGTGAAATCCCGCGGTTTCTCCAGAGGCTGCCCATCTCCCCCCAGCATGCGGTCTACAATCGCATATCCGAGGCTTGTGGCGAGCTCAATAATAATATTCCCCTCCAGCGGAGCAAAGTTCACAACCCCCAGAATCACCGGATTTGAAAGGGAATTTGAAAACTCCTGATAGGTCGCCGCCTCTGAATGCATCACCTCAACCTGCACATTTTTCCTGAGATACACAGGAAGACTTGTAGATAACAGGCGGGCATAATGCTCAAATATAAAAACCAATGTACGGAGATGTTCTTTTGAAAACTTGGAAGGCCTGGCAAAATCATAATCTTTTACCTGTTTTTCTTCCGCAGCATCCGTCTCCGTCGGGTCAAACTCACCAGTGCTCAGCGCAGACAACAGATTGTCAATCTCATTCTGCGACAGTACATCACTCATACCCGTTTCACCTCACTACTCTATTCGACAGAATCTTACTCTTACTATCATACCACATTTCATCGATAACATAAATTCTTTTTTTCATAATGTTAAAATCAGGCAGTCAGAAAATTTGTCAGTGAAATATCCACGATCGCTTTTGTGTCATATTTTTCCTGCAATCTCTTGACCGCTTCCTGTCTGACTTTATTCTGATCGATAGAAGTCAGGGTAAACTCTCCGATCACTTCGCTCACAGTATCAGAGACATAGACATTATTGTTTGTTATCGAGTCAAAAACTTTTTTGAAACCCTCTGCTTTCGGATTAAAAGAAACCACGATGCCATCGATCACCCCGTAGTGTGGATCATCATTGGCATTTTCTTTCTGCAGATTAATCTTGACAGAATTTTCATAGGTAATCGGAATCGTCTTCAGATCCGTCACGACATAGTCCTCTGCCTTATCCTTTCCGGACTCGATTTCCAGGTCAATGACCGACGCAACTTTGTCAACCAGATTCCCGGTTTTGTTCATAGCCGGCATGATGGAAAACACAAGAACAATCGTCAAAACCAGATTGATCAGCGATGCTGCCATAATAACAATTGTCAAAATATTTTTTTTCATGAGATAATCCTCCTTAATCACTCATCCGTGTATATCTTTATCTCCACCCGCCGGTTCCTGGCCCTGCCCTCAGCGGTTTCATTGCTGGCAATCTTCTCATAGGGCCCACGGCCTGATGGCTCCATATTTCCCGGCTTGAGAAATTTGTTTACCCTCATATAATCAAAAACCGATTCTGCCCTGGCCATAGAGAGCTGGACATTATTCCTGTACATCCCGCCAGAGATCGGAACACTGTCCGTGTGTCCCACGATCTTTACCATATGGGAATCATAAACCTTAAGTATCGTACCCACCTTTTTCAGCAGTGGCAGTGTTGATTTCTTGATCTCAGCCGTACCGGAATCAAAAAGGATCGCTCCGTTCATGGAAATCTGGACATACTGGTAATTTTTATCCATGTTAATGGATATCTCATCCTGGACATTGTTCTTCTCCGCCTCTTCCACGATCCGGCCATACATCTCCTGGGTCCGCTGTTTCAGTTCCTCCTGCTCCGCCTCCTCATAAGCCGCTTTCTGTTCAGCAGTCATGCCTGTATCCTGGCCCTCCGTTCCCTCAGAGCCCTGATTCCGGCCGTCGTCCGTCTTCTGATCCCCATCTTTCTGCGTATCCTGATCCTGCGTGGCTTTTGAGTCCTCTCCCGTGTTTTTGAATTCATTGAAAAACTGGGAAATCGAAACAAGCTGATCTGTGCCGCTGGAGACAAATGGTCCCTCTCCGACAGCCGAACCGCCGCCGCTGAATATATTGATCCGCTCTGACATGGAGGTGACTAACTGCTCAAATTTGTCAGCGTCAACCGTAGACATCGAGAAAAGCAAAACGAAAAAGCACAACAGCAGATTCATCAGGTCGGCAAAGGTATTGATCCAGCCGCCCTCTATCTTCTCCTCTTCCTGTTTTTTCCGAGCCATTACTCCTCACCACCTTGTCCTCTGGCGCCACCGTCATCATTCGCATCATTCCTCATATTCGGTGCCAGGAAAGACTTCAGTTTTTCTTCGATCACACGTGGGTTCTCACCCGCCTGTATCGACAGGATGCCCTCACTGATCACTTCTTTCGTCATAATCTCTTTCCGGTTATTTGCGCGCAGCTTGGTAGCGATCGGAATACCGATCCAGTTTGCAATCAGAGAACCGTACAGAGTCGTGATCAGGGCAACCGCCATATTCGGCCCGATGGAACTCGGATCGTCCAGGAGTTTCAACATGTTGATCAGTCCGATCAGGGTACCGATCATACCCCAGGCAGGGCCCATGGCTGCCAGGCTGTCCCAGAAACCGATGATCTTTCCATGCCTTTGCTCGATACAGTCAAGTTCTGTCTCCAGAATACTGGAAACCAGTTCCTGATCGGTACCATCGACAATCAGCATGATTCCTTTCTTGAGAAATTCATCATCAATGTTTGCCGCTTCTTCCTCCAGCTGCAGAAGTCCCTCTTTTCTGGCTACGTTTGCCAGATCGATAATTCTATGTATCACTTCTGACTCATTGCTGGTCGATACTTTGAGCGCCAGGCCGAAAGACTTCAGCTTGTTCACAAAATCCCCGATGTTCTCCGCCATCGTCATCATACACATCAGAGATCCGACAATAACGATAAGAAACGAAGGGAAATCCCAGAAATTTTGGAGAGCTGCCACCCCCTGGTCCCCGGAACAGATACCATACACAACGGCTGCGGCACATCCAACTATACCGATTATTGTAGCAATATCCACAAAATCACACCACCTTATCCATTACAGTATAATTCTTTCTTATATGATTTTACTAAATTTTTGACGTCTTGTCTACTTTCTTTTACAATTATTTTTCTCCCCGTCGTCAGTGTTATGACTGTATCGGGTGTTTCCTCGATAATTTCGATCAGGTCGTTATTGACCGAAATGACCGAGCCGTTCATCTTTGTCACATCGATCATGCCGCTCCTCCATCCCAAAGAACCAGCCGGAAACCGGCCTCCATTGAACACGCCAATGGGTGACTATCGCCAGTCACCCATAAATAATATCCTGTCTTTCAGCGCAGAAAGAGAGAGGACGAATCAGTCCCATTATCTCTTCAGGTTTACAAGCTCCTCAAGCATCGTATCAGAAGTTGTAATGACACGGGAATTTGCCTGGAAACCTCGCTGTGTTGTGATCATAGTCGTAAATTCTGTCGCCAGGTCAACATTCGACATCTCCAATGCACCAATGGAGAATTTGCCGACCTCAGTGATATCAATACCGATACCGTCAAACTCGCCAGAGTTCTGCGTGGCCGCAAACATACTATTTCCGACAGCCTCAAGACCTGACGGGTTCGGGAACTCCGCCACCGCGATCTGTCCCAGCAGCTTTGTATCCCCATTGCTGTATACCGCATAGATCAGACCGTCTGTCTGTATGGAGAAACCATTCAGGTTGCCAGCCGCATTACCGGCATTCTCATTGTTGATATCGCCTCTTACCGGCTTCACTTTCGAAGTACCCTTTGTGGCACACATAGTGAGCGTGGAGAAATCAATGTCCACACCATTGAGAGGATACGGGATATTTTCCACGCCGCCCGGATTCAGCAGGAGGTTCAGCCCCGTCTGTCCATCTTCGCCGACAGAGATAAAATCACCCGAAGAGCCGTTAAATGTCAGAGTCGGGAATGTCTGTCCGGTAAAAGTAATCGTGCCGTCCGGATCTACTGTGTACTCCAGCTTCTCGCCGTTGAAATTGATGTACTGCTCTGTTGACTCATAAGTGGGGTTTCCGTTCGCATCCGTTGTCTCTCTCTTTAAGATCGATTTACCGTCGCCGCCCATAATATCTGTGATCGAGACGGTGTACTGATTTGTGATCGGTTTGCCGTTCGCGTCCACCTGCTGTACGATCTTCATCTTTGCCGTACACAGATTTCCGAGGTTGTCATAAAAACTCGGGGCGATCGCATAGCCCTCTGCCCCCGGCGACACAAGCGGATCCTCAGAATCCACATTGCCCGAGAGAGTAACCGCTGTGGTCGCCTCCGGATCCGAATAAGAATTCTCAGGCGTCATAAGGTTCAGCGTATCCACGGTATCTTTCCGGATATCACCATTTGCGTCAACACGCCATCCGAGGACGCTGGCACCGTTTGTCGTACAGTACAGCGTGCCGTTGGCATCGATATCCAGTGCACCCGACTTTGTAAAATAAGTATTTCCGTTACTTCTCACGATCAGAAAAGCATCGCCATTGATCATGATATCCATGCCGCGGTCTGTTCTCTGGGTAGCTCCCGTGCCGGACAGATCAACCGAGATGGCTGCCACATTAGCGCCAAGACCAATCTGCATGGCATTGGTGCCGGCTGCGCCCGTATTGGCGTTCGGCCCCGTCGCGCTCTGAGTCGTCTGGTAGAACACATCCGTAAAGTTTACCGTTGAGGAGCGGAAACCTACTGTATTTACGTTAGAAATGTTATTACCGATAACATCCATTCTCGTCTGGTGTACTTTCAATCCGGAAATGCCGGAAAACAATGATCTCATCATAATAAATCACCCTCCAATTTAAATTGTATGCGTTTTCTCTGTCATTCAAAAACGCCTATGCTTCCTGTAAAGGGCCAGCATATCAGTTAATAATCGCTCCGTCAATGTTTGTAAATACAGCGTGGGCCGTATCGTTGACCGCCGTGATCACTGTATTGTTCCTGACATTGACGATAAATGCCAGGTCGTCTACCATCACAAGGGGTTCTTTCAACCCTTTCTCTCTCGCCCGGCTCGCCGCATCCTGCAGCCTTGCTTTCTGCTCACTCGACATATCGATATTTCTTGTCTCAAGCCTTTTGGATGCATGTTTTGAGAAAAGAATCTCATCAAAGGACTCGGACGGCTTTGCCTTTTCTGCCGCACGGCCCGGAGATGTCCGCATCTTTTCCCGTATCTGCTCAATGGATGTATAATTGTGGTTAACATTCATATTATCCATATCGCCCGACCTCCTTGTCTCTCACGCCTGTTCCGTCTTATCGCCTTCCTCTGTTTCCGGAGTCCCGCTTTCGTCCTTGTCTCCTTTATCACCCTCTGTCTCCTGGGTGCCGTTCACTACTTTGAGCGTCACTTTATCTGTCACAGTAGTAGAATATGGGTCATTGAAGAAGAACCCGATGTAATAGCTGCCGGTGGGCAGGCCCCTTAATGCCTCTTTCGAGATCGTGAGCACGCCATCCTCATATTCCATAAGCTCTGAGTCAATGTACTCTCCGTTGACTGCCACGGCCACGCTTGTCGCCTCATATCCCTCGTCACCGAGATTGATCTCAATCGCCAGGTCTCTCGGCATTTCCGCATCATAAGTCACCGTCTGCTCCTCAATAGATGGAAGGTGTGACTTCACTGCGTAGTAGGAATCCAGAACCTGTACCAGTTCGCTCACCGGATAGGTCTTGCCGTCTACTGAAAGATAGGCATCGCCATCTCTCATCTCAACATAGTCCACAACACCTCGCACCTCGCTTGTTCTTCCCGCAGAATCCGTGTGGTTGATCACAACTTCTTTTCCGACCATCGTATAAGCAGAAGTGTTATTGAGCGTCGTGTTCATGTTCGTCATCTGCTCCAGCGCCGAGAACTGTGCCAGCTGGGCAATAAATGCTGTGTCTTCCTGTGGGTTCAGAGGATCCTGGTTCTGTAACTGACAGACGAGAAGCTGGAGAAAATCTTCCTTCCCCAATTCGTTGGAAACAGTCCTCTTCTCCGTATCTGTATCCTTTTTCGTCCCATTTTTTACCTGTGTGTATGTCAGATCCTCTAAGCTCTGTGTCAGGCTCGTATTAATCGCATCTGCCATATTTTCACCTCTCTTCCGCGGCCTCTGCCGCATGATCTGTATGCAGCTTACGCTGTATAGTCTACCATACTGTTCTGATCCCTCCGGACCATCTCTGTCTCATTTCTTCCCGCCTCTGCGGATTTTTCTACCGCTTCTTCCTCCTGGAACCGGAATCTCTTTTTCTTTCCCGAAGGATTTTGCTGGTTGTCACCTGCCTGGCGTCCCTGGTGGTCAAGGCCAAATTCTGAGACTGTAACTTCTACGGCATCCACCTTGAGTCCCTGCTGTTCAAACGTTTCTTTCAGAGTGATCATCTGGCTCTCCAGTGCCGCCTTTGCCGCCTGGTTTTCAACCGTCAGCGTCGCCGTGGCAGTCCCAACTGCCGTCGTTGTAACCTGGAGTGCGACTTTCCCGAGACTTGCCGGGTGAAGCTGAAGCTCCATGCTGGTCGTGCCGGACATCACCCGCACTCTCACCTGGCTCACAACCTGCTCCACGATTCGGAACATTGTCTGGTCCGCGGATGAGACGCTCTCACCCCTGGTCTCTCCAAACGCCTGTGCCAGCCTCTCTGCAAACTGAGCTCCCGCAGACTGTGGCACATCTTTCTCAGCAGACAATCCCCTGCCGCGCATTGGCAGATCTGCCTTCGCCGTCGGATTCCCGTCGAACCCTCTCTCCTGGCCGCTCTCCGCCCCTGTCTGGGTCTGATCCTCAACAATGACAGGAAGTTTATCAATCCCGCCATCCGGAAGATCTTCTGTCTCCGCGGTCTCACCGGAAAGACTCAGATCCGGCGCAGCCTCCTCTGAAAGTTCTGACATGACCGGAATATTTTCCTGTGCCACATCTTTTTCCGACACCTCATTTACCAGCCGCGCAACCTGTTCTGCCAGCATTGTCACCTCTGTTCCAAGAGCGTCGTTTGTGAGAAATTCCGCCCGGTCAGTAATTCCGTGGAACTGCATCACAAAATCCTGCATAAGCTCCATATTTCCTGAATTTACCTGGACAAAATCCTCCACCGAGATACCCATCTGATCCAGAATGATCTCAATATCCTCCGCCGGCAATCCGAGACTGGCCTGCAGATACTGCATCACGGCCTCCG
>CANRMO010000122.1 GCA_947631755.1 uncultured Lachnospiraceae bacterium
GCTATATCAGAACATATCAGACACTCTCACCATGCTGCAGGCAGGGGGTGAGCTCGAGTGAAGAAAGGATTTTATCCGAGGCTTGCCCATACTGGTATTGTGAAAAACAGGAGATTTTATCTCCCCTATGTGATCACCTGTATCAGCATGATCATGATGTTTTATATACTTGCCGCCCTTCCTTATTGTCCGCTTCTGATGAAAATGCGCGGCGGAGAGCCCTTAAAGACAATATTTTCTCTGGGGAAATGGGTTGTTGGGATATTTTCATTTGTCTTTTTGTTTTACACCAATTCATTTCTTATCCGGAGGCGGAGCAGGGAATTTGGGCTTTACAACATACTCGGTATGGATAAAAGCAATATCGGCAAGATCATTGCCTTTGAATCTCTGATGATCGGGAGTATCGGGCTCATGGCGGGGCTTGTGTTCGGTATCGCCCTGTATAAGCTGGCTGAATTGGGACTTATGAATGTGCTCCACGAGAAGATTGACTACACTCTCACGGTGAGTCCGGAGGCACTCTTAAATACGCTGCTCGTATTTATTCCCATTTTTCTCATTCTGCATTTCCGTTCACTCTGGCTTGTCCATCAGGCCAGGCCGCTGGAGTTGTTCTATAACAGTAGTATGGGAGAAAGGCCGCCAAAGGCGAACTGGCTTATTGCCATTCCTGGTGTGATCATTCTCAGTGTTGCCTATTATATCGCCGTCTCAATCGAGAGTCCGCTGTCTGCCCTGAATATGTTTTTTGTGGCAGTTGTCATGGTCATTGTGGCGACGTATATGCTTTTTACAGCGGGATCGGTCACGCTGTGCCGGCTGCTCCAGAAGAATAAGGCATATTACTATAAGAAAAATCATTTTGTATCCGTGGCGTCCATGGTGTACCGCATGAAACGAAACGGCGTGGGCCTTGCATCAATCTGTATTCTGAGTACGATGGTGCTTGTTATTCTCTCTTCCGTTATGAGCCTTTATCTGGGGGAAGAAGATTCGATCCGGCTGAGATTTCCCTATGATATCAGCATGAATGTTCAAATGGAAAAAATGTCGGATCTGCGCGAAGAAAATATCACGCGGTTCCGCAGGGAGGCTGAGGAAGCAGCGGCTGGTGAGAGAGCGCAGACAGAGGATGTGTCGGAGTATTGCTGCGCTACGTTGACTGGATTGATGAAAGACGGCGAGATGGTCACAGATGCAAAAACTCTCAGCTCAGAGATCCATGTGACATCTATGGAGGAGATCGTTGTGATCTATATTCTCTCCCTGGAGGATTATAACCGCACACAGGGGGGAAATAAGACATTAGATGAGCATGAGGCGATGATCTACTGCAGTCGTATGGAGTATGAGAACGATGAGATCCAGATTGCCAACACAGAAAAGTACAAAATAAAGGAAGTGCTGGATGAATTTGATGAAAAAGGATTCTCAACAGCTACGATCTTTCCGACTTTTTATCTTGTCGTAAATGATTTTGAGCGCTATGTGGAGCCGATGATATCATTGAAATCTTATAATGGGGAGCCAGTATTAGGGTTGGAGTGGTTTTACGGAATAAATTTGGGCGGTGGAGAAGAAGAGGAAAAGGCCGTCAGCGGACGCCTGAAAAAAACGATAAAAAAAATGGAGCAGGAGGGGAAATGCCGTTCCTTTGCGGTAGAGAGCCGTGAGGAGCACCGGAAATCCTTTTATGAGCTGTATGGTGGATTGTTTTTTATCGGAGTTATGATGAGCCTTGTATTTCTCTTTGGGACAATGTTGATCATTTATTATAAGCAGGTGTCGGAGGGGTATGAAGACCAGTCCCGCTTTACTGTTATGCAGAAAGTGGGGATGACAAAACGGGATATCCGCAAAAGCATTAATTCCCAGGTGCTGACCGTGTTTTTTGCACCACTTCTGTTTGCCGGGCTGCACTTGTGTTTTGCCTTTCCACTGCTGTGGAAGCTGCTGCAGATGTTGAATCTGTATAACCGGAATCTGATTACTCTGGTGACGCTTGGTACATTTTGCGTGTTTGCCCTGTTTTACAGTGTGGTCTACCATGTGACTTCCAGGGGGTATTATGCCATCGTCAGCAGCGACATGTAATGTGTAAATACGGATTTATCTAAAATAGAAACAGACCAGCCGGTGCAGTTGTTGTCACACAGCGCCGGCTGGTTTTTGCGATGCCGGACTTGAAAGGTCAGCATGAATATGTTATGTTAAAAATAAGTGCAAAAAAATTTTATATGAGGAGGATAAGGATGAAACAACGATTTAACCGGAATGGCAGATTCCGGCTGTCTATGGTATGTTTTCTCTTAGTCGTGCTGACGGCGGCAGCAGCAGTTTCAGCATGCGGCAAAAAGAATGTAGAGATCCGGTCTGTGGATGATTTAGAAGGTGCGACGATCGGCGTGCAGATCAGCACGACCGGGGATATTTACGCTTCGGATTATGAGGGGGACGATGCGGGAACGAAAATTACCCGGTTTAACAAAGGGACCGACGCTGTACAGGCGTTGCGCCAGGGCAAGGTAGACTGTGTGATGATTGACGAGCAGCCGGCCAAGGCCTTTGTGGAAAAAAGTACGGATCTGTCTATTCTGGAGGAGGAATTTGCCCTGGAGGATTATGCAATCTGCATAGCCAAAGGCAATTCGGAATTGAAGGATAAGATCAATAATGCTCTCGCTGAGTTAAAAGCGGAGGGGACGCTAAAGAATATCACGGATAATTATATCGGTGACGAAACGAAAGGGAAGACACCCTATCAGTCACCGGAAGGCGTCACTGGTGCAAACGGTACGTTGACTATGGCAACAAATGTGGCGTTTCCTCCCTATGAATATTATGAGGGAAATGAGCCCGTGGGGATCGATGTTGATATGGCCCGCGCCATTGCTGATAAGCTGGATATGAAACTGAAAATTACAGATATTGAATTTGATTCCATAATTGTGGCCGTGCAGTCTGGAAAGGCGGATATCGGAGTGGCCGGCATGACAGTGACGGAAGAGAGACTGCAGAATATTGATTTTTCAGATTCTTACACCACAGCGAAACAGGTTATCATTGTAAAGGATAAAGAGGGGTCTGCGGTGGGGAGCCTCGGTGAACGGTTTCACCAGTGTTTTATCGAACAGCAGCGGTGGAAATACTTTCCGAAAGGTATGCTGAATACCGTTCTCATCACATTATTTGCAGGACTTCTTGGTATTCTGCTGGGATTTGTCCTGGCGACGGTCCGTGTTTCCTATGATTTTCTGGGAAAGAAACACAGAGTGGTCTCCTGTGCCAATGCGGTAGTCAGAGTATATCTCACGGTGTTCCGCGGCACCCCGGTACTGGTGCAGTTATTGATCATGTACTATGTAGTATTTGGCCGGGTAAATGTCAATCCGATTTTTGTGGCAGTTCTCGCGTTCGGGCTGAACTCCGCCGCCTATGTGGCAGAGGCGATCCGCGCTGGCATCATGTCGCTTGATATCGGGCAGTTTGAGGCGGGCAGAAGTCTTGGATTTACCTACATACAGACAATGCGGTATATCATTCTTTCGCAGGCCGTGAGGAACTCCCTGCCGGCTATGTGCAATGAATTTATCGCTCTTTTGAAAGAGAGTTCCATCGTGGGTTACATTGGCATGATTGATGTGACTAAGGCGGGGGATATCATACGCGGAACTACTTATGAGGCGATGATCCCGTTGTTTTCTGTGGCAGTAATGTATCTGATTACGGTTATGATCCTCACAGCAGGAGTAAACCGTCTGGAGAGGAGGTTGAAGCGGGATGCAAAATAGGGAATTACTGATCGAGGTAAAAGATCTCTGTAAATCTTTTGGCGACCATGTTGTTTTGGAAAATCTCTGTACCAATATTTACCGGGGAGAGGTGATCGCCATCATAGGTCCTTCCGGCTGCGGGAAATCTACGTTTCTCCGCTCCCTGAATCTTCTGGAGGAGCCGGATTCCGGCCAGATTATATTTGAGGGGACGGATATTGCGGACGGAACGGTAAACATCAATGAAGTGCGGAGAAAGATTGGCATGGTGTTTCAGAAATTTAATCTGTTTCCCAATAAGACAGTAAAGGAAAATATTATGCTGGCGCCGGTCAAACACAAGATGATGACAAAAGAAGAGGCGTCCCGGAAGGCAGATGAGCTGCTGGAAAGGGTTGGGCTGGCAGATAAGGCCGGGGCTTATCCCAATAACCTGTCCGGCGGACAGCAGCAGAGGATTGCTATTGCGAGAACCCTTGCCATGAACCCGGATCTCGTGCTGTTTGATGAGCCGACCTCTGCCCTCGACCCGGAGATGGTGGGGGAAGTTCTGGAGATCATGCGCGAGATGGCAAAAGAGGGCATGACGATGATCGTAGTGACCCACGAGATGGGATTTGCGAGAGATGTGGCCAGCCGCGTGATCTTTATCGACGAGAGGAGGATCATGGAAGAAAATTCGCCGAAAGAGTTTTTTGAGAATCCAAAGAATGAGAGACTGCGGGAGTTTTTATCAAAGGTGCGGTAAAAGGGAATAAAGATACATTTTCGGGAAAGGGAATGTGAATTTATGATATGGTGCGTGGAAGACGATGAGAGCATCCGTGATATTGAAGTATATACACTGCAGTCCACGGGATTTGAGGCGTGGGGATTTGCGGACGGGGCTTCTTTCCTGGAGGCATTGCGGTCGGAAAAACCAGAGCTGATCCTGCTGGATATTATGCTGCCCGGCGAAGACGGTGTGGAAATACTGAAAAAGATAAGGATGTCAGAAGAGACATCCCGGATCCCTGTGATCATGGCGACGGCAAAGGAAAGTGAGTACGATAAAGTGCAGAGCCTGGATCTGGGGGCGGATGATTATCTGGTAAAACCCTTTGGAATGATGGAAATGGTATCTCGTATCAAGGCGGTATTGAGACGCTGTAAACCGGAGTTGCAGCCTCAGCATCTTTTGCAGGCGGGCGGCCTGGCTGTCAATATAGATGAACACACGGTGATGCTAGAGGGGGAGCGCATATCGCTGACCTATAAGGAATTTGAACTGCTGCGCCTGTTCTTATCCAATCCCGGCCGGGCATTTACGAGGGAAAATCTGTCTGCCCGGGTATGGGGCAACGATTATGTCGGGGAGAGCAGAACGGTGGATATGCATATCCGCACCCTGCGGCAGAAATTGGGCCATTATGGAAAGATGATAGAGACGGTGAGGAATGTCGGGTATCGGATGGAGGTGCCGGACAGATGACGAAAAAAATATTTTGTTCTATTTTTTTCACCTCCCTTGTTGTTTTGCTCTCATGTTTTGTCCTGATCCTGGGGATTTTATATTCTTATTTTGGGACAGTACAGAAAGACCAGTTAAAAACAGAGCTGGGGATAGCGGCAAAAGCAGTGGAGACAAGCGGCATCCGCTTTTTAGAGGAGACGGATACGGGTAACTGCAGGCTGACATATGTGTCTGAAAATGGCAGTGTATTGTATGATTCCTTCGGAAAGGCGGAGGAGATGGAAAATCATGCAGACCGCAGGGAGATCCGGGAAGCGCTGGAGAGTGGGACCGGGGAGAGCACAAGATATTCCGCGACACTGACTGAGCAGACGATCTACTATGCGCGCCGTCTGTCAGACGGAAAGGTGCTCCGTGCCTCGGTCAGCCGCATGACAGTTTTGTCGCTGGTCCTTGGCATGATACAGGCGGTTCTTGTTATCCTAACAGTCTCTCTGGTCTTATCTGTTGTACTGGCAAACCGCATGGCAAAAAGGATCATTGAGCCGTTGAGGGAACTGGATCTGGATGAGCCGCTTGAAAACGATTCTTATGAGGAGCTGGCTCCGGTGCTCACTCATATAGAGCACCAGCACCGGAGGATAGCGGCGCAGGACAGGGAACTCGCTGAGCGGAAAAATGAATTTTACGCGGTCATTAAAAATATGAATGAGGGGCTTGTGCTGCTGAACGAAGAGGAAATGATCCTGAGCATGAACCCGGCTGCCGAATATTTTTTCCAATCCGGCGGGGATATGACGGGGAGAAATTTTCTCTCCGTTGAGAAAAACCAGGAGTTCAACAGAAGCATTGAAAGGGCAAAAAAAGAGGGGCACAGCGAGCTGGTCATTGACCGAACAGGGAAAGTGTATCAGATCAATATCAGCCGGATTGAGACGGAGGGCAGAGTTTCCGGAACGGTTATTCTGGTCTTTGACATCACGGAAAAAGTATTTGCCGAGAGAAACCGCCGGGAGTTTACTGCCAATGTCTCCCATGAGCTGAAAACCCCGCTGCAGTCCATTATGGGGAGCGCGGAATTAATGGAAAATGGTCTGGTAAAAGCAGAGGATATGTCCAAGTTTGTGGGGCGCATCCGCTCAGAGGCGGGGCGGCTCGTGACACTGATCGAGGATATCATCCGGCTGTCACAGTTAGATGAGGTAACAGAGCTGGCTTTTGAGGAAGTGGATTTGTATGAGATGGCAAAGGAAGAGACAGAGGCTCTCCTGCCCGCCGCCAGAAAGAAACATGTGACAATATCTGTAAAGGGAGAAACGGCTGTAATGAGGGGAGTAAGACAGCTTGTCCGCGAGATTCTCTGCAATTTATGCGATAATGCCATCAAATACAATAGAGAAAACGGATCCGTCTGCGTTGAGGTTGGGAAATATGGGGAGGAGGTGGTTCTCTCTGTCACCGACACCGGAATCGGGATTCCGCAGGAACACCAGGCGAGAGTGTTCGAGCGTTTTTACCGGGTGGATAAGAGCCATTCCAGAATGATCGGGGGCACCGGGCTGGGCCTCTCGATCGTGAAACATGCCGTCCAGTATATGGACGGCCGGATTGAACTGGAGAGCAGGCCGGGAGAGGGGACAAAGATAACAGTAGCATTTTAGTGAAATTACAGAGTTCGCTAAAAAAGGCGGGCGCCTATTCATCGGTTAAAAGTTCCCGCGGAACAATTTTTTTGATCCTCAACGACATACAGCATGCGAATAGAAAGGTGAGTGCAATAAGCCCGGTTCCCGCAAGGATCGTAAACCCGGCCGGGATGGTAAACGTGCACCGGACAATGCCGATACCGCTTAAGAATACAGATAACAGCGGGTTGATTATGAGACAGCTAGCCAGCAGGCCGACAGCGGTCGAGAGGATGGCGGTGGGCATAAAGCAGAGAGCTGTCTGCACGATAAGCTGTTTTGTGGTAAATCCGAGAGCCTTTAAAATGCCGTACTCTTGTTTTTTTTCGGAGAGTAGCATCCGCACGAGCAGATACAGCACAAAGGCGATTATGACAACGCTTAATAGATAATATGAAGTGACCCCACATTTGTA
>CANRMO010000123.1 GCA_947631755.1 uncultured Lachnospiraceae bacterium
GCCTCAGACAGCGGGGTGCCAATATTACATATCAGTTATGGAGGTTTCATTTATGAAAGAAAAAGTTATCTTAGCTTATTCCGGCGGATTGGACACCACGGCTATCATTCCGTGGCTGAAAAAAAATTTTGACTACGAAGTGATCTGTGTCTGCATTGACTGCGGACAGGGCGAAGAACTCGACGGACTGGAGGAGCGCGCAAAATTCTGTGGCGCGTCAAAACTCTACATTGAGGATGTTGTGGACGAGTTCTGCGATGAGTATGTAATGCCCTGCGTACAGGCACACGCTGTATACGAGAACAAATATCTCCTCGGCACTTCCATGGCCCGCCCGGTCATCGCCAAACGTCTCGTTGAGATTGCCCGCAAAGAGGGGGCGACCGCAATCTGCCACGGCGCGACAGGAAAGGGAAATGACCAGATCCGTTTTGAACTCGGAATCAAGGCACTGGCTCCCGACCTCAAGATCATTGCCGCCTGGAGAAGTGATAAATGGACGCTGGATTCCCGCGAATCTGAGATTGAATACTGCAAGGCCCACGGCATAGACCTTCCGTTCTCTGCGGACAGCAGCTACAGCCGCGACCGCAATCTCTGGCACATCAGTCATGAGGGACTCGAACTGGAGGAGCCGGGAAATGAGCCGAATTACGACCATCTCCTCGTCCTCGGCACCACACCGGAGAAGGCACCGGATGAGGGAGAGTATGTCACCATGACATTTGAGGCCGGTGTTCCAAAGAGCGTAAACGGAAAAGAAATGAAAGTCTCAGATATTATCCGGGAACTCAACCGCCTCGGCGGGAAACACGGTATCGGCATCGTAGATATCGTAGAAAACCGCGTGGTCGGCATGAAATCCCGCGGCGTATATGAGACTCCGGGCGGAACGATTCTCTATGAGGCCCACCAGCAGCTGGAAGAGCTGATTCTTGACCGCGATACAACGGCCGTAAAACTTGATATGGGAAATAAACTCGCCCAGATCTGCTATGAGGGAAAATGGTTCTCCCCGCTCCGCGAGGCTGTGCAGGCATTTATTGAGTCCACACAGAAATATGTGACCGGCGAGGTGAAGTTCAAGCTTTATAAGGGGAATATCATTAAGGCAGGCACGACATCACCGTACAGCCTGTACAATGAGAGCATTGCCTCTTTCACAACCGGCGATCTCTATGACCACCACGACGCAGAGGGCTTTATCAACCTATTCGGCCTGTCCACCAAAGTCCGCGCGATGAAAATGGCCGAGGCAGGGGAAAAATAATTTAGGAACTGTCCGAAAAAAACGAGGGCGGCTGCATCACGTCAGCCGCCCTTTTTAGCCTTTCTAATAGTAAATGACATTATACCTATTGTTTCACGATCAGATCATACGGCGTGCTCTGGTACACGTAATAATTAAGCCAATTTCCGTAAAATAGCTGCCCGGTAGACCGCCAGTTCACAATCGGCTTCTTTTCCGGGTCATCATCGGGAAAATAATTCACCGGGATTTTCGGATCCATACCCTTTTCCAGATCCCGGAAATACTCTTTTGCGAGTGTGTCCGAATCATATTCCGGGTGGCACGTCATAAAAAACTTCCGGCTGTCCCGGGTCTTCATCATAGTCGGCCCCGCCACATCCGAGATGGCCAGCAGTTCCAGTGCAGGCACTGCCTCGATCTGCTCTTTCGAGATCGTCATTGCGCGGGACTGCGGCGCATAAAAAATATCATCAAATCCGCGGAACAGCGGCGAGCTCTTTTTCAATACCTGATGGCAGTAAACCCCGGACAGTTTTTCATCCAGGTCTGTGCGCTGGATGCCGTAGTGATAATACAATCCCGCAAAGGCACCCCAGCACAGATACAAAGTGCTGTGCACATGGATTGTGCTCCACTCCATAATTTCTGTGAGTTCTTTCCAGTAAGCCACGTCTTCAAATTCTGTGTAATCAAGCGGCGCCCCGGTAATGATCATGCCGTCAAACCGACGGTTTTTCACCTCATCAAAAACGGTATAAAACGTATCCAGGTGGCTCGGCGCGACGTGCCTTGGCTGATAGCTCGCTGTCTGCATAAACTCCACTTCTACCTGCAGCGGTGTGTTGGACAATTTTCGCAAAATCTGCGTCTCCGTCTCAATCTTTGTGGGCATGAGATTCAGCACCAGCACATGCAGCGGCCGGATATCCTGGTGCATAGCCCGGTATTCTGTCATGACAAATATATTTTCACTCTCCAGCGTCTTCTGTGCGGGAAGAGAATCTTTAATTTTGATCGGCAATATAAACACTCCTGTCTCAATTTTCATTCACATCTACCATCCTAACACAAAAGAATTGACAATGCAACCACCGAGATCTCAGAGGACGAACAAAACGCTTGCCCCTGTGTAACAAATCCTATATAATGAAAAAAAATGTTAAGATACGAAAGGAAACGAAATGATTCTTTGTATTGCAATGACTCCATGCAGAGTCTGAGGAGACTGCATGGAGGAACGGCATCGCGCTGATATCCTCAGACTTTGCTTCTGTTTTGAGAAATATCTGAAACAAAAAGGAGCAAAGAAAAATGAAAACTATTAAAAAGAATGAATTATTTGAGTTGAGAGATTTTCTGATTCTTTGGAGCACCCAGAGTATCTCCCAGCTCGGCAGCAGCATTACAGCTTTTGCTCTGACTTTATGGTTGTATGAGAAGACAGGTTCTTCCTTAAGCACCGCGGCGCTTACGATATGCTCTTATTTACCATATGTATTAATGAGCATATTTGCCGGAGCATTAACAGACCGATTTAACAAAAAGATGGCGATGCTTGGTTGTGATGTGTTTGCGGTATTCTGTACGATACTTACATTTGTATTATTTCGTACAAATCATTTGATGGTATGGCATTTATATATCCTAAATGCTATTTCAGGATTAATGAACACAGTACAACAGCCTGCTTCAGAGGTTGCTATGACACTTATTATTCCTGAAAAGTATTATCAGAAGACAAGCGGGCTTTGTTCCCTGTCAAGATCGTTGATATCCTTATTGAATCCTCTGATTGCTACAGCATTGTATTCATTTGCCGGTCTTAATGGTGCAATAGTGGTCGATATCGGAAGCTTTCTGGTTGCATTTGCAGCGTTGCTGTTTTTTATCACAATACCGGAAAACAAGAGTGATAAGAAAGAAAATGTACTTGACCTTGCAAAAGAGGGGCTTGCTTTTTTGAGAAAAAATCCGTTGATCATGACGCTGATCTTATTTATGTCAGGCGTGAATCTGGTGGCTTCCGCTTTTGATGCAACCTTGCCCGGTTATGTGCTTCCTAATCCGAGAGGCGGTTCATCTGTTCTTGGAATCGTTACATCTTGTTCCGGTGTTGCAATGCTCATCGGCAGTCTGATCGTTTCGGTCCTGCCAAAACCAAAGGATCGGATAAGGGTCATTTACCTGACGATGCTTTTTTCACTGGGAACTGAAAATTTTTTGCTGGCATTTTCCAGAGAACCGGTTTTATGGTGCATTGGACAGATCATCGGATGGGTTCTTGTCCCGATCATGAGCGCAAATTTGGATGTGATTCTCAGGACTACCATTCCCGTGGAATTGCAGGGGCGTGTTTACGCATGTCGTAATACACTCCAATTTTTTACGATTCCGATCGGATTGTTTTTGGGTGGTTTTATGGTAGATCATATATGCGAACCATTTATGAGCGCTTATGGTGATTTATCGATCCTAAAAACTCTCTTTGGCATGGGAAAAGGTTCCGGCGCTGCACTTATGATGTTTATACTTGGTGTAAGCGGAAGTTTCATTTGTATCATAACAGGCAAGAAATTGAAAAAGTATCAGTATAACGAAAAGTAACCCGAACTCAAAAACGGACGGAAGCCGAATATAGTCTTCCGTCCTTTTTTGCTAGTTCCAACACCCTTTTTCTGATATTTAATAAGTACATTGCATACAGCCAGACATCACACAGACGCCCTCTGCCCCGGCCTCTGTTACTGCCTTCTCGTTCTCCTCTGTAATCCCCCCGATCCCATAGACCGGAACATTTGCACTATCGCAGATTTCCCCCAGAAATCCCAGCCCCCTCGGCGGCACACCCCTTTTACAGTCCGTGGAAAATATATGCCCGGCTACCAAATAAGTGGCGCCGAGTTCCTCCGCCTGCGCTGCCTGCTCTACTGAATGTACCGATGAGCCGATTTCGTCAAAAAAAGACCGCTCTCTTTTTGTCAGTCCGGAAAGAATAGGCAATGGCAGATGAATCCATGGATGGCCCATGGCGAGAGCTATTTTCCAATATTGGTGCAGAATGCATCTCTTTTCATTTTCCCGGCAGATCTTTTGCACCTGTTTTGCAAGAATCTGGTATTCCCTCTCCGGAAGATCCTTTTCCCGGAGCATGATCGCATCGTATTTTGTCCCCCCCGCCAATTCCTCAATCTTATCCAAAAAATTCCCCCTGCACAGATGTCTGTTTGTTACTGCGATCCGATACATAAAACCTCCATCACACATAGATATAATCGCTCATAACAGGCTGTAATCCCAGTGACAGGATATCGTCAAATACTTCCTGTACATTTCTGGTATCATCGATCTCAAACTGCCCGTCGCCCATCTCATGGCCGCTGTGGCCGCCAATCCCCACATCTACCCCTGCGGAAATCTTCGTGGCGGCGATCTGTATCAGGTTGTCCCGGACACGTTTGCACTCTCTCGTGGAAATTGTAATCGAGGCAAATGGCATCAGCAGCCGATATGCACACACGACCTGTAAAAGCTGTGCCTCCCGCACATCCATCGGATGGATCCGGTCATTGTTGATAATGGGGCGGAGTCTCGGGCAGGAAAAAGCAATTTCTGCGTGGGGATATTTTTTCTGGAGAAAAAAAGCGTGGGCCCCGGTCGCAAAAGCGTCTTTGCGGAAATCGTCCAGTCCGAGCAGCGCGGCAAATCCCACTCCTCTCATGCCGCCCCGGACAGCTCTCTCCTGGGAATTGATCCGGTAGGGAAATATCCTCTTGTGCCCCGCCAGATGCAATGTCTCATATTTATCCGCATTGTATGTCTCCTGAAACACAGTCACATAATCCGCACCGCACTCGTGCCAATACCGGTAATCCTCCGAGTTGGCGGGGTACACTTCCAGGCCGATCACTTTAAAATATTTTCTCGCAATCCGGCATGCCTCACCTATGTAAGAAACATCCGACATGTTCCTGCTCTCCCCGGTGAGGATCAATATTTCCTGCAGGCCGCTCTCTGCGATCGTCCTCATTTCCCGCTCAATTCCCGCGACATCCAATTTTGCCCGGCGTATTTTATTGTGGCAGTTAAAACCGCAGTAAATACAATAATTTTCACAATAATTAGAGATGTACAGCGGCGTAAACATCATAACTGAATTGCCAAAGTGTTTTCTCGTCTCCTTTTGCGCCCTTGCCGCTATCTCCTCAAGAAAAGGGAGGGCGGCCGGGGACAGGAGTGCGCCAAATTCCTCCAGTCCGATAGACTCCCCTGCAAGCGCCCGGCGCACATCCGCCTCCATGCAACGATTGTAATCATACCTCTCCATTGCCTCTATTACCCGCCGGTCAAGATCCGAATCCAACACTTCCATGCCTTCCTGATATTTCATGTGATCCGTCCGGTTCTCTTTCATATCCTCCAGAATCTGCTGGCTCAAAATACTCTCATTTATCTTTTCCACTGCCATAACCTCATTTCTGTCTGCTTATTTTTCTGTCTGCACTGACGCTCTGTCACTGCTGCTTTCCCCATTTTTATTCTCCCACATCTGAGCCGTCACGGATATACCCTGTCAGCGGCGAGGAGGCGCTTCCCCCCCGCTCCAGCACCCGGCCAGTTCCGGACAGATACGCCCTGCGTCCCGCCTCGATCGCCAGCTTAAACGCCTCAGCCATCTGCGGGACATCCCCGGCAGTAGCAATGCCTGTGTTTGCCATGATCGCCGCAGCTCCCATCTCCATGGCGGCACACGCCTCCGACGGCTTGCCGATACCAGCGTCCACAATGATTGGCAGATCAATCTCATCAATAAGAATTTGTATAAATTCTTTTGTGCAAAGTCCTTTATTTGAGCCGATCGGGGCGGCCAGTGGCATGACTGCGGCCGCCCCCGCATCCCTCAGATCCCTCGCCACATTCAAGTCGGGATACATATAAGGCATCACAATAAATCCCTCTTTCGCCAGGATTTCTGTCGCCCTTACCGTCTCCTGGTTATCTGGCAGCAGATATTTGGAGTCACGCATGATCTCAATCTTTACAAAATCACCACAACCGACTTCCCTGGACAATCTCGCAATGCGGACAGCCTCATCTGCATTGCGGGCGCCGGATGTATTCGGCAGCAAAGTCACCCCTTTTGGTATGTAATCCAGAATATTCGCGCGCCCATCCTTGTTTGCCCGGCGGAGTGCAATCGTGATCATCTGCGCCCCCGCGTGTTCCACTGCTGCCTGGATCAGATCCAGGGAATACTTGCCGGATCCCAGTATAAAACGTGAAGTGAACTCCTGTCCACCGATACATAGTTTATCTTCTTTTTCCATTATCCTATTCCTCCATTTCCTGTCAAAATCAGCATCCCATATTTTAAATGCAGACACAGATACGATCTCTCATTCCGCCGCAGGCGGCAGCACATACAATCACACTTCCAGTCATGCCGGGCGCACCGCCCGGCACAAACAATCCGTGAAGAACGCTGCTTTTGCGTTCTTCGGTGTGAATAGGCGGCTCTGCCGCCGTAGAAGCACTTAGCTTTCGTTTTTTGAAAGCTTAGTACTTCTATTCACACTTCATCCCCCGCCCACAAAACTGACTACTTCCACGACATCACCGGATTTCAGGACGATCTCACCATACTTTTTCTTACCTGCGATCACTCCATTGATCTCCACCGCAATGCGCTCTTTCTGGAAACCCTCCTCCCGGATCATATTCTCAAGAGTTATCCCGTCATAACCCGTCTTTTGATCCCCGTTTATTGTGATCATTCAACTGCCCCCTTTCATTTACAACAAAAAAACATCCCAAAAAGATTCACACCCGAGGTGGTGTGCCCCTTCTTGAGATGTCCCTCAATCTAGCTTTATGATAACATATACGGGATGGAATGTCAAATCACGCAGATTAGGATATTTTTAAACTGGCATAAACTCTTTTTCATCAAGGATTGCCTTGATTTCATCAATATCCTTTTCAATCACATCCGCAATCTGCTCTAAAGCATAACCTTTTCGGTACATATTGAGTATCAGTTCAGCATTGGCATCCGCTCTG
>CANRMO010000124.1 GCA_947631755.1 uncultured Lachnospiraceae bacterium
CAGCGTGATGTGGATCTTCCCGTCCGCCCCCCGTTCCGTGGTCAATACACCAAGCTCTATGCCATTCAGCGCCGTCCTCGCGTCTCCGCCGCTGACGTCCGCCAGAAACTCCAGGGCCTCCTGCGTCATGACCGCCCCGTAGCTGCCCATTCCTCTCTCCTCATCGGTCAGGGCCCGCTGCAGCAGGGTGCGCACATCCTCCGGCTCCAGAGATTTCAGCTCAAAGATCATCGAGCGGGAGAGCAGCGCTCCGTTCACCTCGAAATAAGGATTCTCCGTGGTCGCCCCCACCAGGACAACCGTGCCGTCCTCCACAAAGGGCAGAAGATAATCCTGCTGGCCCTTATTGAAACGGTGAATCTCGTCAATGAAGAGAATTGTCTTTTTCCCGTATGCCCCCATATCCTCTCTCGCCTGCGCCACCACCGCCTCCATATCCTTTTTCCCGGCACTGGTGGCATTGATCTGGCGAAAAACCGCACTCGTTGTGTTGGCGATGACCCTCGCGAGAGTTGTCTTTCCTGTCCCCGGCGGCCCGTAAAATATAACCGAACGCAATTTGTCGGCCCGGATGGCGCGGTACAGCAGTTTATCCCTGCCTATTATATGCTCCTGTCCCACCACCTCGTCCAGCGTCTGCGGTCGGAGACGGGATGCCAGAGGCGACTCTTTCTCCCGGTTCTGCTCTTCCATATAATCCAGTAAATTCAATGCAATCCTCCATTCTGCCGCCCACAGGCCAGTCTCCCGCAGGCGGCATCGCCTACAATATGACGGTCTCCCCCTCTGCCACGCCGTAATATACTTGTTCTTCTCTCTCCACTATGGCCTTTCCGGCAGTCTTCTCCGCGATCTCTTTCTCCGCCTTATCCGCCAATTCCCCGGGGACAAGAAGAACCAGTTCCACCGCTTCCGCATATGAGATATCCAATTCCGCCAGCTCCATCGTCCTGGCCAGGTACTGGATCTTCCCCATATCATTGTAATCCGTCCTCACCCGGAACTTAACCCCTCTGAGCCTCTCCATGCACACGCAGTCCTTCAGCGCCTCTTTCACGGCTGTGGAGTAGGCCCTCACCAGCCCTCCCGTCCCCAGCAGCGTGCCGCCAAAATAGCGGGTCACCACCGCGGCGGCATCGCGGATCCCCTGCCCCGCCAGCACATCGAGCATAGGGCGGCCGGCTGTGCCGGAGGGCTCTCCGTCATCGCTGTACCGCTCCGTCTCATTTTTCTCCCCCAGCACATAGGCAAAACAATTGTGCCTGGCGTCATAGTGTTTTTTCTTAATGCCGGAAATCCTCGCCAGCGCGTCCTCCTCACTCTCAACCGGAAAAACCTGCGCGATAAAACGCGATTTTTTTTCGACATACTCTCCCCGTCCACCCTTATATAGAATCCTCTGTGTCCCGCTCATACCAATCCCCATTTCTGCGCGCTTATATTATCCAAATGCCAACATTCTAAAAACACACGTGAAAGGGAAGAGAGCACATACCCTCTTCCCTTTCTCTTATTAAGGCAATGAATTGTATACATTTCCTTTTGCAATTATCTCTATCCATATATTGTTTCCAATATTCCCTATTGCTGTATCCTATTATATAACAGTCTGGCATTTTTTTCAAGTGTTTTTTCAAAAAAATATGAAAAATTACAAAACTTTTTTTGCCAGCTTTTTTGCTGTCCTTTCGGTCGCAAATCCCCTGTCATCCCTCATAGATGATATTCCCCAGATCTTTCGGTTCATCACATAAATCTGTCATCGGAAATCCGAGCGCCTTATACGATTTCTTTTGCTCGACGAGATCTGCATACCATTTTTCTCCCTTATCCTCTTTTGTAACCTCACGGAAACCACCGCCAGACATGTCGCAGACACCGCATTTTATATCCCCTTTCTTATTTTCATAGAGGAATAACATCACGCCGTCGCACAGGCCGGCAAGCTGTGAGGCATTTGCCCTCACCGTAATATCTCTCTTCCCATCCCATAACTCCCGGGAACTGCTTATATCACTTTTATGCCATACCGCATGTTTATACACACCACTGTCCCGCATCCTCTCCGTCAGCTCTCTCTCATACCGGAGGCCCGATCCGTCCAGCGCAGCACTGAATATCCGATATCCGGTGTCATAGACACCATCCTGATAGGTGCCGGCCAGATACTGCACATACACCCTGCCCTGCCAGAGATACCACCACCAGCCATCGCTGCACAGCCCCCGCTCTCCTTTGCGGGCCAGCCCCTCTTCTTTCAGTTTGCCAAACACTTTCTCCGGTGAGATCACACAGTAAAAACGGTCCTTTTCCACATCCCGGCAGTAATATGTATGTTCCTCCGTTTCTGAATCATCTTCGACAAACAATACATACCCCTGCGAGGGGAAGTATACATCCGCAAAAGTGTCTCCCACATTCTCCCTCAGAATCTTCCACTCCATAGTAGCCAGATCCTGGCAGCAAAGGTTATCCCCGGTCTCTTCGTCATAGACATAACAATAGATCTCTCTGCCCTGCGCCGCCGTATCATCCTGCTCAACCTCTGCCCCCTTGCCAAAGGGATATTCCTCCACCAGCTTCTCCGTGTCCATCTCATAGCGGATATATTTACCTTTCATATTAAAGAAAATAATATAATGGGCATCCACATACACACTCATCTCAAACTCACAAAACTCCTCGCTGAAAAGTTTCTGGCTCTTTTCCGGATCGATCACATCATTTCCGTCCCCATCTTTTGCAAAAGGCAGGTAGTAAAAGGTATATGCCTCCATCTCATCGTAGATGGAATAGACCATGCCCCTGTCATCCGCATACATATAGACATATTCCTGAAACTTTTTTAATTTAGGGAAAATGATCTCTCCCCTCTTTTTTCCGTCCTTTGTATACTGCACAAGCCCTGGTTTATCGCTCTCCTGAAACAAATCCAGGTAATCGTTTGCCGGGCTCCTCATATCATAATATGTATCCCCGGACATCGTCATATTATGCGAACCATCGAGGGGTTCCCAGTCATCCGCCGCATTGGCACCGCTTCCGGTGACGGCGCTCCCCGTGGCGCGGCTCTCTTTTTTCATGTCATTTTTGTCCCCCGCCGTATTCATGGCAGAACAGGCGCACAGGGCAGATATCATCAAAACTGTCAAAAATATCAGTGCCTGGTTTCTCTTTTTCATATGCTGCACTCCCCTCACTTCTCGTAATTAAAATCAGTCAGATCCATTTCACTGTCATGGCTGATGACAGATGGAACTAAACTCTCCACATCGTCATAGTTCTCAAACAGTTCCTCCTCAAGAACACCCCTCTTTTCCTTCTTCGTGAGAGTGGCTGGTTTCCCGGCCGCTAAGTCATATCCCCCACATCCGAGATCACCGTCCGGCGTCACATAGACAAATATTGCTGTTGTGTCCCTGATGTCCCGGCACTCCGCCGCATTGGCCCGCAGCGCGATATCCCTGTCTGTCTCTCTGGCTTTTCCCGACACAAATTCGCGTCCCTCATGCCAGATACAGCACTGGTAACACCCCTCTTTTCTCATGTACTCGCTCAGCCCTCTCTCATAGGCCAGATCTGTTGCCTCCACGCCCACACTGAATACGGCATTTTCAATCTGGCAGGTGAGCTCCCGGAATGTGGCCATTCTGTACTGGACATACAGCCGCCCCCGAGACAAAAACCAACCCCCTATAGTAAGTTCCTCACACAATTTCTTCTCATCCTCCCGGATCAGGCCCTCCTCACACGCTTTCTGCAACAGCTGATCTTCACTGAGCAGACAGAAAAACCGGTCTCTCTTAAAATCCCTGCAATAGTAAGAATTATTCTGCCCTTCATCCTTAATCTCTGTAAATACCACAATCCCCTCTGCCGGATAGTATGCGGCGGCCTCAAGGCCGCTTGACAGATGCCCTCCCAGCTCTATCCACTCCATACTTTCCAGATTCTGGCAGTACAACGTCTCCTCATCGGAATCCTCCGCCAGAAGATGGCAGTAAATCTCGCCCGCCTGTACTCCCAGCGTACTGTCATCCAGATAAGCCGCTGCCCCCTTTTTAAAAGGATATTCTTCTGTCATTTTCCCCGAATCTATCTCATACCGGATATACTTCCCCCTGCTGTCCGTCAGAATAACATACCGGGAATCCGCATAACATTCCTGGTTGTCCCAGATCTGGCCGGCACTGAAAAGTTTTTTTGCCTTTTTCAGATCAATCACGTCATTCCCATCTTCACCTTTCCTCACCGGAAGGGAATAAAAGGCCCGGGAGACCTTATCTCCCGCCTTCTCCGCGGTCTCCCTGTAATAGACCATCCTGTCATCGCCTGTGTATAGCAGGCTGACGCTGCTTTTCCCCTCTTTATGGAAAAGAAATTCTCCCACCTTCTTTCCCTTTTTTGTGTACTGGATAATTTTCTCTCCCCTGCCCTCCGAAGTAAGCTCATAGCGGTTTGTAGAATTCTCAAAATCGCTGGAATACACATCATACCACTCTCCCTCTGTGGCAATCCCATAAATGCCCGTCCCCGTCGCGGCGCCTGATGTGGCAGCCCCTGTCGCCGCAGCCCCACTGACAGCGCTTCCGGTGGCAGCCTTCTGCCGTCCCCCTGGCATATTTCCGGCCGAACAGCCAAAGATAAACAAGACAGCAAAAACGAAATGTAAAAATAAAATTTTGTTCTTCATACTTATCCTCCCACAAAACATTCAAGTGGTTTCATTATATATCCGCCAAAATATAAAATCAAGGACAAAGCATCTTGCTCGCACAAAATATGTCTTAACCCTCATACAAAAAATCAGAAAAACAAAACACTTTTCACTAGACTCTCGTAGGTGGCGGCCTCCGCCTGGCAAATCCTGCGGCAGCCAAGTCTTTTTAATGTCTCTGTACATCTGGGACCAATGCTGAACACGGCGCAGTCAGAGAAAATATCCTCATTGCTGTTACCACTCCCCATATATCCGCGGCGGCAGCCGTCTCCTTCCCTGCTCTCCCCTCGATTCTCCCGGCAGGCGCCAAGCAGGCGCTCCGCCAGCAGCCCGCTGGTGAACAAAATCCCGTCATAATCGGAAAAATCCGGCAAAATGCGCGGTTTTATCTCCCGGTTCCGGTACACATTAATTTCTGTCACCTCATACTCACGCGACAATTCCGCCGCTAGGCGGCTATCGGCATTTTCCGCCCTCATATACCAGATCGTCTGGCCGGATCTCTCCCTCTCTCCCCACTCACGGGCAAGGTGCGCGCTGTCCGCTCGCCCCGGGATAAAATCTGCACAGAGCCCGTGTGCAGCCAGCTCCTTTGCTGTCTTCTCTCCCACAGCCGCAATTTTGCAGGAAGAAAATAGGCGGATATCGGAACCTGCTTCGCGGAGTCCATAGAAAAATCCCCGCACACCGTTCCGGCTCGTAAAAAACAGCCAGTCGGGGACTGTGCGTGAAAAATCTTCGGAAAGCCAGGAGAAAAACTCAATCTCCCCCACCTGGATCTCACTGGCCCCGATCCCCCGGCCGCGCAGTAATTTTGTAAGAAGACTGGGTTCCCTCCCTATTTTGGGAATCAGAAAACGCCGCTTCTCTCTCTCTGCCTCCCCGGACGGGACAAAATGCTTTCGCAGTGCCACCACGCGCCCCACCACGAGAAGGGCCGGTGAGACAATTCCAGATCTCTGTGCAAGCTCTGCAATCGTCCCGACCGTCCCCTGGCAGACTTTTTGTCCCGGGAAATGACAATTGCGTCCATATCCGCCGGCATCCCAGCCTCCGCAAGCCGCTCTGCGATCTCTCCCAGCACCCCCAGCCCCATGAGAAAGATACAAGTGTCGCTCCCCCGGGCCATCGCCGCAAAATCGATATCCGCCAGGCGGTTCCGCCTGTCATGGGCCGTCACCACATGGAAGCCCCCCGCAATCCCCCTGTGTGTGGCCGGAATCCCCGCCGCTGCCACTCCCGCCGTAGCGGAGGACACGCCGGGCACTACCTCAAAATCCACACCATGCTCAATCAGGGCGAGGATTTCCTCCCCGCCCCGGCCAAAAACAAAGGGATCCCCGCCCTTGAGGCGCACTACCAGATCCCTTTCCCTGGCTCTCTCCACAAGAAGAGCATTGATCTCTGACTGCCCCAAAGTATGCTGGCCGCTCTCTTTCCCCACATAGATCAATTCACAGTCCTCTCTCACATATCCCAGCAGTTCCGGGGACGCCAGGCGGTCATAGACCACACAGTCCGCCTGCGACAGAAGTTCCCTGCCCCGGACCGTGATCAGTTCCGGGTCCCCCGGCCCGGCCCCTACCAGATACACTTTACTCACTGCAATCCCATCCTTTCCACTGCCATTTGTGCAAGCTCCTCTGGGTCTGCCGCCGTCACATCCGCGTACCGCAGGCCGCTCCCGTCACCATACATCCCCCGTAAGCGGTACTCCCCCTCCGCAGTCCTCTCACAGACAGCCCCGGCGGGCACATGGCAGTCCCCGCCGCAAAGGGCAAGAAACTGCCGTTCCGCCCGCGCCGTAATATCACTCTCATCGTCAGCCAATCGGTCTAACATCCGACAGATCTCCCGATCATCACAGCGGATTTCCAGGGCAAGCACCCCCTGGGCCGGAGACGGGATCATTTCATCAAATGAAAAATATCCTGTTATCCGGTCACGCAGACCCAGACGATGGAGTCCCGCGGCCGCCAGCACAATGCCATCCATCTTCTCCTCTTCCATCCTCCTCAGCCGAGTGTCCACATTTCCCCTTATTCCCACCACCCTCAGATCCGGGCGGAGACGCATAAGCTGCGCCCGTCTTCTGGCGCTGCCAGTGCCGATAACTGCTCCCCGCGGCACTCCGGCCAGCACATTGCCCCCCTGCGGCGCTCCGGGTGCCCCCCCTGTCCGCTGTATCAGTGCATCCCTTGCGTCCTCTCTCTTCCATGCCCTCGCAAACATCAGACCCTCAGCCGGATCCACCGGCATATCTTTCATGCTGTGGACAGCGAGCCGGATCGTCCCTGCCAGAATCTCTTCCTCGATTTCTCTCACAAAAAGCCCCTTGCCCCCGATCTGGGCGAGGGGACGGTCTGTCACCCGGTCGCCCTTTGTAGAAATAGCCTTTATGGCAAATGTGTGCTCCGGATAATTCTGCGCCAGACAATCCCTCACGGATTCTGCCTGTGCCATCGCCAGCCCGGACCCTCTTGTCCCAATCA
>CANRMO010000125.1 GCA_947631755.1 uncultured Lachnospiraceae bacterium
CGATATTGTTCTGGAAGAGGGTACATATGAAGAGGGGCAGGTCCTGCTGACCATCGCCGCCCCAGAACAGACACCCCTCACAGAAGAGGGGGATGTCTCCTTTGACTCCCGGCTCACTGTCGAGGATTCCTGGGAATTCGGAACTGCCGATGTACTGGCGGAGACAGAAAAGCAGAAGGATTTTTTACAGGATAAAACTCTGTACATAGTAAAAGTTTCTTCCGATTCCTATTCCACCTCCGAACTGCTCAGCCGGCTGGACAGCCAGGCTTATGTTGTCAATGCCGAACCGGACTATCTGCTTCACAAACTGTCCGTCTCCAATGACGCTCTCGCAGATTACCAGTGGTATCTCGGGAACACAGACACGTTCTCTTCCTCCACAAGTGCGGGCATCCGCTACACAGATTACAGCCAGCCGGCTCCTTCAAAGACGCCCGTTGTCGCTGTCGTGGATACAGGGATCGACTACACTCACGAGGATCTCGCCGGTCACATGTGGAAAAATACACACGCCTCCCTGCAGGGCACATACGGCTACGATTTCGGAGATTATGACAGCGATCCCATGGACACCGACGAGGACGGGCACGGCACACACTGTGCCGGGGTGATCGGCGCTGTCGGCAACAATTCTTCCGGGATCACCGGCATTGCCTCAGATGTAAAACTGATGGCGCTCAAAGTTTTCAACCAGAACGATAATTGCTACTCATCTTCTGTCATCGCAGCTTTTGAGTACATCTATAAAGCCCAGGAACTCGGTGAAAATATCGTAGCGGTCAACTGTTCCTGGGGAGGCGGAAACTCCACCCCCGCCTCCATGGCGGCCCTCATCGAAAAAATCGGGAAAAAAGGATCGCTCTTCATTTTTGCCTCCGGAAATGACGGCAAAAGCCACGATTCAAACTCCCAGAAGACATGTCCCTATGATCTTGACAGCCCCTACACCGTTATTGTAGGCGCATCCATGCCGGATGACACCCGCGCCACCTATTCCGATTACGGGGCCTCTGATGTGGATTTCTTCTCACCGGGATACCACATTCTCTCTTCTGTAAATAAAAATGTATTTACCCCGTCCATTTATACGGACGCGAAAAGGCAGGAATTGTGCAGTTATTATTCCGCCTGTGATTCCTCTGATATCCCACTGTACACCTCGGATGATGTGGGCGAGAGCTCCCTGTACACCGTGGATTATCATGGGATTTCCCATGTCCAGACGGACTATTTTGGAAAAAACACCGGATCATACAAGGTTTCCTTTTCATCGAGCAGCTTCAGTACCCGGCTCGCTCTGTATATCGATGTGACCTCCCTGAATCTGGATCCGTCAGAGGTCTACTATACATCCTGCGATCTCGGGCTGCCGGATAAAGGGGCGATCAACTGGGAACACGGCAACTATCAGAGATCCTATCTCCATTTCGTGAAAAAGGATGACAAAACATATCTTTTGCTTGTGGGCCTCGAGGGCAAACTCAGTTCGTTTTCTTCCATATATGTAGACAACATCGCAATCTCAAAGGCAAACCCGGATACGAACCAGTTCGGAAAATATAACATCTACGACGGGACTTCCATGGCGGCTCCCTCCGCCACTGCTGCCGTTGCTCTCCTCGCCGGCGCCTATCCCTCGGATACCGCCATACAGCGCCGGGAACGCCTTATGACCTGCGTGCGGAAAACAGACAGCTTATCCTCTTTCTGCCGGACGGGCGGCGTGCTGGATCTCGGAAAGATCCCCACGGCGACATACACCACCACCTCAGGCAGTAAAACCACAGCTAAGAAAAAAGTGAAAGTGAGCAAAGTAAAACTGAACAAAAAAAAGGCAACCCTGCGCTATAAGAAAAAACTAAAACTCAAGGCTACTGTGACACCCGCAAAAGCCTCAAATAAAAAAGTGAAATGGTACGTCTCAAATAAAAAATATGCCTCTGTCACCCAGAAAGGTATTGTGAAAGCGAAGAAAAAAGGAATCGGCCACACAGTAAAAGTCTATGCCAAGGCAAAGGACGGATCCGGGAAAAAGGCATACTGTAAAATAAAGATTAAGAAGAAAAAATAATTGGATCTGGACTAAAACAGATCCCGGCACTTGCGATGTCACGTGCCGGGATCTGTTTTTTTAATAACACACAAAAGTCTCTATTATCTGGCCGCCTCAGCTCTGGTAATCATACAGCAGCACGATGGCAGTCAGCGGCGGGAGGTAGAGCTCCAGCTCATATTCTTTCTCATCCCCCGTCTTTTTGTCCTCACTGACAACTTCTCTGGCAGTGATAGGTTTTTCATTCAGCCGTCCCCCGCCGCCAAATCTGCTGTCGTCGGAATTGAGGATCTCCGTGAATTTACCTTTACATGGCGCTTTGACGGTATATTTCTCGTGGGCGACCGGCGTAAAGTTCAGAATGAACATCAGCTGATTCTTCGCTGTCTTTCCGCGGCGGATAAATGCCACCGTACTTGTCTGCGGCCGCGAGCAGTCCATCCACTCAAATCCCATAACGTCAAAATCATTGAAATAGAAAGCATCATATTTTTTATAGAGCTCATTACATGTCCGGATATAATCCTGCATCTGCCTGTGGCGGACATCCTCATCCAGAAGAAACCAGTCCAGGCTGCGGAACTCGGCCCACTCCCTTTTCTGGGCAAACTCCTGTCCCATAAACAAAAGTTTCTTGCCCGGGTGGCCGTACATAAATCCGTAGGCAGCGCGGAGCGCGGCATATTTATCCCCCTCCAGTCCCGGCATCTTGTTCCAGAGAGAACATTTTCCATGCACTACCTCATCGTGGGAGAGCACAAGGATATAGCGTTCGCTCAGATAATAATCAATGCTAAAGCACAGCTGGCCGTGGTGGAACTGTTTAAAATACGGATCCAGTTTCATATACTCCAGAAAATCATTCATCCATCCCATATTCCACTTATAGGAGAATCCAAGGCCATTATCCTTTACCGGTGCAGTCACTCCCGGCCATGCCGTAGATTCTTCCGCAATAATATAGGCACCGGGATTTCTCTCCGCCATTACCGTGTTGAGCTGCTGCAGAAACTCAACCGCCTCATAGTGCTCATTGCCACCGTCTTTGTTGGGAAGCCACTGGCCATCCTGCTTTCCGTAATCGAGATACAGCATAGAGGCCACCGCATCCACGCGCAGCCCGTCCACATGGAACTTCTCCACCCAGAACAGCGCATTGGCAATGAGGAAATTCATAACCTCCTTGCGCCCGTAATCAAAAATATACGTGCCCCAGTCCGGGTGTTCTCCCCTTCGGCGGTCCGGATGCTCATAGAGAGCCTGTCCGTCAAAATTGCCGAGACAGTGGGCATCTTTCGGAAAATGAGCCGGCACCCAGTCGAGGATCACCTGAATCCCCCTCCTGTGCATCTCATCAACAAAATACATGAAATCTTTCGGCTCGCCATAACGGCTGGTAGGCGCATAGTAACAGCCGACCTGATACCCCCAGGAACCGTCAAATGGATACTCCGCAATGCCCATCAGCTCAATGTGAGTGTATCCCATCTGCTCTACATAGTCACCCAGCATGTGGGCCAGTTCCCGGTAACTGTAATTTCCATTATCATCATCTTCCACCCGCTTTTTCCAGGATGCCAGATGTACCTCATAAATATTCATGGGCTCGCGGTCGCGGCTCTCATGAGGTTTTTTGTTAAACTCTTTCAGATATTTCCCATCGTGCCACTCGTACCCATTCAGATCCGTGATCCGGGAGGCATTGCCCGGACGCAGCTCCGCAAAATTGCCATAGGGATCTGTCTTGTACATCTTCTCCCCATCCTGGGCCACAATTTCATACTTATAAGCGGCGCCCTCCCATGCCCCGGGCACAAACAGCTCATAAATGCCGCTCTTGCCGTGAAGCATCATCTTGTGCAGACGGCCATCCCACATGTTAAAATCGCCGATGACACTGACACTTCTGGCGTGGACCGCCCATACAGCAAAGCGGGTTCCCTCAACACCATCAATCACTTCGCGGTGCGCCCCCAGCTTGTCATAGAGATTATAATGCTTTCCCTCTCCAAAAATAAAACAGTCAAAATCCGTTATGGACTTCCCGTATGCATACGGATCATATATATCAATGATATCATTGTCGCTGTATTTAACACGGAAAGAATACTTTTCCAGAAAATCTTTTTTCTTTTCAATGACAGCCCCGAACATTCCCTCTGTCCCAACGGGCTCCATCTCACAGACAACCTTTCCCCCGGCGTCCAAAAGCCACATTGTCAGCGCACAGGGGCGGTAAGCAGTAAATATCTGTACCCCTGTTGCCGGGGAAATATGGCAGCCAAGCAAATGCTGCGGCGCGTTCAGTACCCCTTCCTCCAGCTCCTCAATCTCAACAGCCAGATCCTTTTCCCATCTCTCCAAATACTGATTCACGTAACAACCTCCCTCTCTCTTTGTAACAATATCTGCGCCGGGAAATCCGGCGCAGATATTGTCCAGAGCGCAATTCTCACATCACAAAACTGCGCAATCTTTGTACTGCGCGTTTTTCAGCCGCGCATTTTTATCCCAATTTATCCAGCAGCTCTTTTACGATAACGCCAAGCTCTTCTGATTTTTTATCCGCATCCTGCAAATCTTCTCCAACTACGCCGTAGTACAATTTGATCTTCGGCTCGGTTCCGGAAGGACGCACACAAAGCCACGCATCGCCTTCCAGCTCAAAGTACAGTACATTCGATTTCGGGATCCCTGTGGGCTTTGTCTCCCCGGTGGCAATATCCTTAATGATATCTTCCTGGTAATCGCGGAATGCCTTAACTTTATAGCTGCCAAATTCCATCGGCGGATTCTGGCGGAGATTATCCATGATCGCCTTGATCTTGGCCAGGCCCTCGATCCCCTTGTGAGAGATCGCAATCACATTATCTTTGTAATAGCCATATTTTTCATACATCTCCAGCATAGCATCCCAGATCGTCTTGCCTCTGAGCTTATAGTATGCCGCCGCCTCGCACAGTGCCATTGTAGCCACGATCGCATCCTTATCCCTGGCATGAGTGCCGATCAGACAGCCATAGCTTTCCTCAAAGCCAAAGAGATAATGGCCCTTGCCGCTTGTCTCCATGCGGAGAATCTCTTTGCCGATCCATTTAAACCCAGTGAGGCACTCTGTAACCTTAATGCCATAATGTTTTGCCATCGCATCTACCATATTTGTCGTAACGATAGTCTTGATCAGCTCGCCATCTTCCGGCAGGCTGCCCTCCAGCTCCAATTTCTGCCCGATCTCATAATCAGCCAGGAAACTTCCAGACATATTTCCAGTGAGACAGATATACTCTCCCGATTTGGAGTCTTTGACATAGACGCCGAGGCGGTCTGCATCCGGGTCTGTGGCGAGAACCAGATCCGCATCTTTTTCTTTCGCCAGTTTCAGTGCCAGCTCAAACGCCTCTGCCGCCTCCGGGTTCGGATAGCTGACCGTCGGAAATTCGCCGTCCGGCAATTCCTGTTCCGGCACTACATAGACATTCGTGAACCCAAGCTCTTTCAAAATACGGCGGGCCGGGATATTTCCGGTTCCGTGAAGAGGAGTGTAGACAATCTTCAGATCCGCCGATGCCTTTTTAATGCAGTTCGGATGAAGAACATTTTTCTTCAGCTCCTCCATATAGCGGTCATCAATCTTCTCTCCGATCGTCTCGTACAGCCCGGCTTTCACTGCCTCGTCCTTATCCATCGTCTTCACAGTGGCATAATCCGTCACAGCTTTCACCTCATCCATTATTCCACTGTCATGGGGCGGTGTGATCTGCGCGCCGTCTTCCCAGTAAACTTTATAACCGTTGTACTCCGGCGGATTGTGGCTCGCTGTAATGTTGATACCAGATATGCAGCCAAGTTCCCTCACCGCAAAAGAGAGTTCCGGCGTCGGCCGGAGAGACTCAAATACATACGCCTTGATCCCGTTAGCGGCCAGACAGCAGGCGGCCTCATCCGCAAACTCCGGCGACATGCGGCGGGAATCATATGCGATCGCCACTCCTTTTTCCTGGCCGTTCTGTTTTATGATGTAATTGGCCAGCCCCTGTGTGGCCTTGCGGACCGTATAGATATTCATACGGTTCGTACCTGCTCCGATGATCCCGCGCAGGCCCGCAGTACCGAACTCAAGGTTCGTGTAAAAACGCTCTTTGATCTCGTTCTCATCCCCCGCAATACTCTCCAGCTCTTTCTTTGTCTCCGCATCAAAATACGGATTTGCCAACCAGGCGTCATAAGTTTCTCTGTAATCCATAAATTCCTCCAATCCGCCGGAATCCCGGCATTAATTTTTATATGATCAGCCCTCTGGGCCATCCTTTGCAGACTCTATCCCGCAGCCGCCTTCGTCAGTTCCGGAAAACTCCAGCTGATATCCTGGCTGTCATCAGGGAGTTCCACACTGTAGCTCTTTGTGGTGCAGCCCTCTTTTGTGAGCGTCAGCGTTACCTTCCCCAGCATTTTTGTAAAACTACAGGGGATCACTCCCTTGTAAGTGCCGTCCACATAAATGGCCGCACCTTCCGGGGCGCTCACAGTAATCTTGTGATTTTTATCATACTCTGTTGTCTTTTCTGACGCATTATTATTAGACGGATTATTATTATCTGAATCATTCCTGTCCACAGAAGAAGAGCTGTTCTTGTCCTCTGTCTCCACCTCCGCGGTCTCCTCCGCCAGATCAATCTTTACAATAGCGCTGCTGTCTTTTACCCGGACAACCCCGCTGTAATCATTATATCCCTCAAGCACAACTTTCACAGAATGACTGCCATACTTCATGGAAACCGGTTTACTGTAATCTGTCAGCGTGCCGTTAATATACAGTTCTGCTCCCTCCGGCGAAATCTTAAACGTCACCCGGGAAGTATCCGGCATCTGGCTCTGATAGCGGGACACATCCAGCTTCGTCACCCGCCCCCGCTTCACGATCACTTTCGCACTGGCGGTCAGATCCCCATTTTCCAGGGACAGCTGCTGCTCTCCCTCCGGCACGGTCAGAAGCATTCCCTCTGAGACAGGCAGGATCGCCTCGCCCTGCACCGTCAGTTTTCCCCCGACAAAATCCTTATATTTTTTTGGCTGGATATAGCCGTGCCCCTTTGTGACAACGAGGGAATAAGCATGTCCTCTCACCCCCCGGAATGTCACCCTGTCATTT